>NZ_JBHVDD010000035.1:0-78387 GCF_042802995.1 Streptomyces sp. NPDC057438 | reverse complement strand
GGACCGAAGTCCCGGGGCAGCCCCTTGGTTCGCTCAGGCCGAGCGCAGCGGTTACGCGTCCTTGCTCAGGTTCGGGCCCGCACCGCCGGCCGCCTGCTCGATCGGCGGGACGTCCGGCAGCGCCGACTTCTCCTCACCCCGGAAGGTGAAGGTGGCCGCGTCGCCCTCGCCCTCGGTGTCCACGACCACGATGTGGCCGGGGCGCAGCTCACCGAAGAGGATCTTCTCGGAGAGGGTGTCCTCGACCTCGCGCTGGATGGTCCGGCGCAGCGGCCGGGCGCCCAGGACGGGGTCGTACCCCTTCTTGGACAGCAGCTCCTTGGCGGCCTGGGAGAGCTCGATGCCCATGTCCCGGTCCTTGAGGCGCTCGTCGACCTTGCCGATCATCAGGTCGACGATCTTGAGGATGTCCTCCTGCGTCAGCTGCGGGAAGACGACGACGTCGTCGACGCGGTTGAGGAACTCGGGCCGGAAGTGCTGCTTCAGCTCGTCCGAGACCTTGTTCTTCATGCGCTCGTAGTTGGTCTTCTTGTCGCCCGAGGCCGCGAAGCCCAGGTTGAAGCCCTTGGAGATGTCCCGGGTGCCGAGGTTGGTCGTCATGATGATGACCGTGTTCTTGAAGTCCACGACCCGGCCCTGGGAGTCGGTCAGACGACCGTCCTCCAGGATCTGCAGCAGCGAGTTGAAGATGTCCGGGTGGGCCTTCTCGACCTCGTCGAAGAGGACGACGGAGAACGGCTTGCGACGGACCTTCTCGGTCAGCTGGCCGCCCTCTTCGTAGCCCACGTAGCCGGGGGGCGAACCGAAGAGACGGGAGACCGTGTGCTTCTCGCTGAACTCCGACATGTCGAGGGAGATCAGCGCGTCCTCGTCACCGAAGAGGAACTCGGCGAGCGCCTTGGACAGCTCGGTCTTACCGACACCGGACGGACCGGCGAAGATGAACGAACCACCGGGACGCTTCGGGTCCTTGAGGCCCGCACGCGTACGACGGATCGCCTTCGACAGCGCCTTGACGGCGTCGACCTGGCCGATGACCCGCTTGTGGAGCTCGTCCTCCATGCGCAGCAGACGCGAGGACTCCTCCTCGGTCAGCTTGAAGACCGGGATGCCGGTGGCGGTCGCCAGGACCTCGGCGATCAGCTCGCCGTCGACCTCGGCGACGACGTCCATGTCGCCGGCCTTCCATTCCTTCTCCCGCTTGGCCTTGGCGGCCAGGAGCTGCTTCTCCTTGTCGCGGAGGGAGGCGGCCTTCTCGAAGTCCTGCGAGTCGATCGCGGACTCCTTGTCCCGGCGGACACCGGCGATCTTCTCGTCGAACTCGCGGAGGTCCGGCGGCGCGGTCATCCGGCGGATGCGCATCCGGGAGCCGGCCTCGTCGATCAGGTCGATCGCCTTGTCCGGCAGGAAGCGGTCCGAGATGTACCGGTCGGCGAGCGTCGCCGCCTGCACCAGGGCCTCGTCCGTGATGGAGACGCGGTGGTGCGCCTCGTACCGGTCACGGAGGCCCTTGAGGATCTCGATGGTGTGCGGGAGCGAGGGCTCGGCGACCTGGATGGGCTGGAAGCGGCGCTCCAGGGCCGCGTCCTTCTCCAGGTGCTTGCGGTACTCGTCCAGCGTGGTGGCGCCGATGGTCTGCAGCTCACCGCGGGCCAGCATCGGCTTCAGGATGGAGGCGGCGTCGATGGCGCCCTCGGCGGCACCCGCACCGACCAGCGTGTGCAGCTCGTCGATGAACAGGATGATGTCGCCGCGGGTGCGGATCTCCTTGAGGACCTTCTTCAGGCGCTCCTCGAAGTCACCGCGGTAGCGGGAGCCGGCGACCAGCGCGCCGAGGTCGAGGGTGTAGAGGTGCTTGTCCTTGAGGGTCTCGGGCACCTCGCCCTTGACGATGGCCTGGGCGAGGCCCTCCACGACGGCGGTCTTGCCGACGCCGGGCTCACCGATCAGCACCGGGTTGTTCTTGGTACGGCGGGACAGCACCTGCATGACCCGCTCGATCTCCTTCTCGCGCCCGATGACCGGGTCGAGCTTGGACTCACGAGCGGCCTGGGTGAGGTTCCGGCCGAACTGGTCGAGGACCAGGGACGTCGAGGGGGTGCCCTCGGCGGGGCCGCCGGCGGTGGCGGTCTCCTTGCCCTGGTAACCGGAGAGCAGCTGGATGACCTGCTGCCGCACCCGGTTGAGATCTGCGCCCAGCTTGACCAGGACCTGGGCGGCGACGCCCTCGCCCTCGCGGATCAGGCCGAGCAGGATGTGCTCCGTGCCGATGTAGTTGTGGCCCAGCTGAAGGGCCTCGCGGAGCGAGAGCTCCAGGACCTTCTTGGCACGGGGGGTGAAGGGGATGTGGCCGGACGGAGCCTGCTGCCCCTGCCCGATGATCTCCTCCACCTGCTGGCGGACCGCCTCGAGCGAAATCCCGAGGCTCTCCAGGGCCTTAGCGGCGACACCCTCACCCTCGTGGATCAGGCCCAGGAGGATGTGCTCGGTGCCGATGTAGTTGTGGTTGAGCATCCGGGCTTCTTCCTGAGCCAGGACGACAACCCGCCGCGCGCGGTCGGTGAACCTCTCGAACATCGTTAATCGCTCCTCAGAGCGGTCAGGCAGTGAGGGGACGCTCCCCTCTCTGTCCTTCCGCAGCTTAGTCCCGCAAGCGGGGACCGCTCATTCCAACTGCCGACACCGTCCGGTTCACCTCCGCTCTCGCGGAGACAGAAGTTGCTGCCTCCTGGGTCCCGAACGCCGACATCTGCTCCAACCCGATGGTGCGAGACGATGTTCCCGCAGGCCAGGCAGTTACCCTCACCATCAGTACGCCGATGGCGAACGTGAGACGGCCCTTTCTGCGTGTCGCCCCCTCCCACTAGGGATGTCTTACCCGTAGGGACTGACACTCCATGCCGGATGCACCGGTTCCCTCCGCTAAGGGCGAACATCCTTGCGTCGTCTCCCACCGCTGAACGCCCCCTTTCCCGGAACTCCTCGCATCCGAGCCGACACCCAGCGTAACTCCGGGGTTCTTCGCACGGTTGCTCCTGACATGGCCATCGTCCCCCTTCCCCGCCGACCGCTCGACCCGAGCGGCGTCCCGGGTGCCGTCGCGCGCGATGTTCCGGGTGATCCCACGTGCGACGCGGTGCGGCGGTGGTACGAGAACGCTCTCGGCTGGGCGACCGTGCCCGGGACGCCCGTACACCTCATTACGGGCCTGCGCTTCGATGTGCTCGACGTACCGGAGGAAGCGGGGGCCGCGGCTCTCAGGCATCTGGGCCCGATGCCCGGTCCGGGCTCACCGGTGGCGCTGCGCGGCGGACGGATGCTGCTGCTGGTCGCGGCGGGCTGCGCGGAGGAACTGCCCGGTCTGCTGGAGTGGCTGGACTGGGGCGGCCTCGACCTGGACCTCACTGCCGTCGGAACGGGCGGTCACCTGGTGGCGCCGGCGCCACCGGGCGGGGCCGTGAGGCCGGTGGGCGGGCGCGAAGAGGCCGGTTCACAGGGGGCCGCCGTGTGGCTGCGGCCCCCCGAGCCGGGGTGCGAGGTGGAACCCTCGCTGCCGAGCTTGTCGGCGTTGGGGGGCGGTGGGGTCGCCCCTGACCTCGTGCGGGTGGTGGACACGGTGGCGACGCACTGCCACCGCGTCCGGCTGCGGCGCGCGAGCACCGGGCCGTCGGAATCTCAGCCGTTGGCCTTCTCGTAGGCCTCGCGGATGGAGGCGGGGACGCGGCCGCGGTCGTTGACCTCGTAGCCGTTCTCCTTCGCCCAGGCGCGGATGGCCGCGGTGTCCTGGCTGCCGCCGGCGGCGGCACGGGCCTTGCCGCGTCCCCCCGCTGCACGGCCTCCGGTACGACGGCCACCCTTGACGTAGGGGTCGAGAAGGCCGCGAAGCTTGTCCGCGTTGGCGGTCGTGAGGTCGATCTCGTACGTCTTGCCGTCCAGCGCGAACGTCACGGTCTCGTCCGCCTCGCCGCCGTCGAGGTCGTCGACAAGAAGGACCTGAACCTTCTGTGCCACCGGATTTCCTTTCATCGATAACTTCAGGGCCGAGGGCCGGCGGCGTGCGCCGCTGTTTCGTGTCCCCTGTTATATGCAGTACTGCAGTACGTCGGAAAGCAAACCGCTTTTCCAGGAAAAACACAAACCCCTGGGAGAGACCGGGGAGAGACGACGGAGAGGGCGGGGAGCCCGGGGAAGACCGGAAACATGCGCGTTTCGGACATAGGGCACCTGGGCAAGGCGCCCTCCGGTTGAATAGAGGTCGGGTTCCCCGATGAACGTCGGCCTTCCTTGCGGATCGGCCGACGATCACAGATGCAGAAGCATCCGGCTGTTGCCCAAGGTGTTCGGTTTCACCCGTTCGAGACCGAGGAACTCCGCGACGCCCTCGTCATAGGAACGCAGCAGCTCGGCGTAGACATCGGTGTCGACCGGAGTCTCGCCGATCTCCACGAAGCCGTGCTTCGCGAAGAACTCGACTTCGAAGGTCAGACAGAAAACCCGGCGAACACCCAGCCAGCGAGCGGTGTGGAGCAACTTCTCCAGCAACTGGTGGCCGACGCCGAGACCCTTGGCGGCCGGGTTCACCGCGAGAGTGCGGACTTCCGCGAGGTCTTCCCACATCACGTGCAGCGCGCCGCAGCCGACGACCTCGGCGTTGTCGTCCCGTTCCGCGACCCAGAACTCCTGGAGGTCCTCGTAAAGGGTGACCGTCGCTTTGTCGAGCAGGATGCTGTGCTGGACGTACGCGTCGAGGAGACGGCGCACGTGCGGGACATCGCTGGTCCGAGCCCGCCGGACGGTGATGGCTTTTGGGGTGACTTCGGGACTCGATGCTGGCATGAGCGGACGCTATCGCCCGGGGAGATCCGGGGATTCGCCGGGGGTCCCCTGTGTTTCACCGGACGATTCGGCGGATTCGCCCGGGGTTTCCACAGGGGTTTCGACGTCCGGGGCGGCGGCGGGGGCCGGTTCGGGTTTGACGGCGCCGGGGCCCTGCGCGATGCGTACGGCGTCGGTGAGCGCCTGACGCTGTTCCTCGCTCATCATCCCGAAGAAGGCGACGAGGGCGGCCGCGGGGTTGTCGCTCTGCGACCAGGCTTCGTTCATCAGTGCGGCCGCGTAGGCGGCGCGAGTGGAGACCGCCTCATATCGATAGGCCCGGCCTTCCGCCTCCCGGCGCACCCAGCCCTTCTGATGGAGATTGTCCAGAACGGTCATCACCGTGGTGTACGCGATGGACCGTTCCTTCTGGAGGTCTTCCAGGACTTCCCGAACGGTCACCGGGCGGTTCCACTTCCACACCCGCGTCATGACCGCGTCTTCGAGTTCTCCCAAGGGGCGAGGCACAGTTCCGCACGATATCCGGAGAGACCCCGGGAAGCGGAACAAAAAGGGCGTACGACTCGAAAAACATACGAGTCGTACGCCGATGGGGGCGTCGCGTCAGGCGCCGGTGCCCTTCGGGCCGGTGTCGCCGGCCTGGCGAACGCTCTCCGCGCGGGCGAGGGCCGCGTCGACCACCGCGTCCTCCTTGGCCTTGTTGGAGCCGCCCTGGGTCTTCACGATCACCCTGATGACGGCGATGAACAGCACGGCCATCACGAACGGGGGCAGCAGCGCGGAGACGTAGTCCATGGGTCCAGGGTAGCCAGGGCTAGACGGCGGCCAGCTGGTGGGGCGGGTTCGCGGGCGGGGCGGCCGGTTTGCGCTTGGGCGGGAAGACCTCGCCGGGGGTGGGGACGGGGCGGCGGGCCGGGCTCGGGGCGTCCGGGCGCGGGACGGGGCCCGGCTTCTCGGCGGGACGGTCCGGGCGCGACGGCCGGGTGGGCCTGGGCGCGGCGGGGTCCGCGGCGGCGGTATGCGCGACGGGTTCCAGCAGGCCGCCGGGGAGGGCGGTGAGCCTGAGCCGGGAGCGGCCGGAGCCGGAGCGGGAGGCGGGGACGACCACCGCGGAGGTGGCCGCGCGCCCCGCGAAGCGGGCGCGCACGTCCTGTTCGGCGAGCGGGCGGCAGCGCTCCAGGAGGTCCGCGGCGACGCTGTTGCCGCGTAGCGCGCGCAGGGCGGCGAGATCGTCCGGGCCGGGACGGTACCCGGCGTCCAGGGCCTGTGCGAGGAGGGCCGCATAGCCCGTGAGCGTGCCGGGGAGTGCGGCGCGGTAGCGGGCGAGGTCGGCCAGCAGGAAGGCCCTCAGGCGGGCGTCCTCGCGGGTCGCCTCGTCGACGGACTCGGCGAGCCGGAGGCAGTCCTGCACCTCCTGCGCCGAGGCGGGGCTGGGGTTGAGGGCGAGGGCGAGGGCACGGCGGAGCACGCGAAGCTCCTCGGCGCCGAACGCCATGCCGCCGCGGGTTCCGTGGGGCGTGGGCATGCCGCGACGATACGCGCTAATCAGACAAAAGAGGGTCGAAGGGGGCGTGTGGCGCCGGGGACCACCCGCCTGGGGGGACGGGGGGCGCGGCGAGGGGTCGGGGGGTTTCGGTGCGTGGGCGGCCCCACCCCGCACCCCCACCCGCGCCCCTCAGAGCCGCGACACGTTCCGTTCGTACACCAGCCGCAACCCGATCAGCGTCAGCCACGGCTCGTGCTCGTCGATGACGGACGACTCACCCAGCACCATCGGCGCGAGCCCGCCCGTGGCGATGACCGTCACGTCCTCGGGGTCGTCGGCCAGCTCACGGACCATCCGGCTCACCACCCCGTCGACCTGCCCGGCGAACCCGTAGACGATCCCGGACTGCATCGCCTCGACCGTGTTCTTGCCGATCACACTCCGCGGCCGGGCGACCTCGATCTTGCGGAGCTGGGCGCCCTTGACGCCGAGCGCCTCGACGGAGATCTCGATGCCGGGCGCGATGACACCGCCGACGTACTCGCCCCGCGCGCTGACCGCGTCGAACGTCGTCGCCGTACCGAAGTCCACGACGACGGCCGGCCCGCCGTACAGCTCGACGGCGGCGACGGCGTTGATGATGCGGTCGGCGCCGACCTCCTTGGGGTTGTCCGTCAGGATCGGGACGCCCGTCTTCACCCCCGGCTCGACGAGGACCGCGGGGACGTCGCCGTAGTAGCGGCGGGTCACCTCGCGCAGCTCGTGCAGCACGGAGGGGACGGTCGCGCAGATCGCGATGCCGTCGATGCCGTCGCCGAGCTCGTCGCCGAGCAGCGGGTGCATGCCCATGAGGCCCTGGAGGAGGACCGCCAGTTCGTCGGCGGTGCGGCGCGCGTCCGTGGAGATGCGCCAGTGTTCGACGATGTCCTCACCGTCGAACAGACCGAGGACGGTGTGGGTGTTGCCCACGTCGATCGTCAGCAGCATGGCCGTCCCCGCCCTACTCGGCCGCGCGCAGGTCGAGGCCGATGTCCAGGATCGGGGACGAGTGCGTCAGGGCCCCGACGGCCAGGAAGTCGACGCCCGTGTCCGCGTACGCCTTGGCGTTGGTGAGCGTCAGCCGGCCCGAGGCCTCCAGCAGGGCGCGGCCGTCGACGAGCGCCACGGCCTCCTCGCACTCGACCGGCGTGAAGTTGTCGAGGAGGATCAGGTCGGCGCCCGCGTCGACGACCTCGCGGAGCTGGTGGAGGGTGTCGACCTCGACCTCGATGGGCACCTCGGGGAACATCGCGCGCACGGACTCGAACGCCGGGGCGACACCGCCGGCGGCGACCACGTGGTTGTCCTTGACGAGGGCCGCGTCCGAGAGGGACATGCGGTGGTTGACCCCGCCGCCGCAGCGGACCGCGAACTTCTCCAGGGAGCGCAGCCCCGGCGTCGTCTTGCGGGTGTCGCGCACCTTGGCCTTGGTGCCCTCCAGGGTGTCCGCCCACGCGCGCGTGGCGGTCGCGATGCCGGACAGGCGGCACAGCAGGTTCAGGGCGCTGCGCTCGGCGGTGAGCAGGTCGCGGGTGGCGCCGGTGACGCTGAGGAGCTTCTGGCCGGCCTCGACACGGTCGCCGTCGTCGACGTGCCGCTCGACCTCGAACTCGTCGGTGCAGGCCACCGAGAGGACCGCCTCGGCGATCCGGAGGCCCGCGACGACGCCGCCCTCACGGGCGGTGAAGTCGGCGGTGGCGCGGGCGTCCTCGGGGATGGTCGCGACCGTGGTGACGTCCACGCCGTGGGCGAGGTCCTCCTGGATGGCGACGTTGGCGATGTCCTCGACCTCGACGGGGTCGAGTCCGGCGTCGGTCAGGAGCTGGGCGAGCGCGGGGTCGAGCCCGCACTCCAGATACGCCTCGGTCAGCCCGTCGTCGGCGCCACAGGCGCAGCCGTCGCCGCAGCCGCCGCCGGAGGCGAGGGGAAGTTCGGGGGTGCTCACGTCTGTCACTGCTCCTGGTGATGCGGCCGGGTCGGGGGGAAGTCTGCGGTATCCGTGGTGTGTACGGCGAGCGTCCGGTCCGGATTCAGCCGGACGACGATGTGGCGGCGCCAGGCGGTGTCGTCGCGCTCGGCGCGGTCCTCGCGCCAGTGGCAGCCGCGGGTCTCCTCGCGCAGCCGGGCGGCGGCGACCAGGACGCGGGCCACGCACAGGAGGTTGGTGGTCTCCCAGGTGTCGACACCGGGCTCGGCCGTCTTGCCGTTCTCCGCGAGGGTGTCGCGGGCCTCGGCGTGCAGCCGGTCCAGGGCCGCCGCGGCGGTCGCGAGGGAGGTCTCGGAGCGCAGGACGCCTGCGCCCTCGGTCATGGTCCGCTGGATCGCGAACCGTATCTCCGGTTCGAGCAGCGGGTGCGCGGGCTTCGCTGCGTACGGGACGGGCTGGGGCACGCGCGCGTGGAGGCCGTTCCCGGCCTGGGCGGCGGCGATGTCGGCGACGATGCGCTCGGCGTAGACCAGACCCTCCAGGAGGGAGTTCGAGGCGAGCCGGTTGGCGCCGTGGACGCCGGTGCAGGCGACCTCGCCGCAGGCGTAGAGGCCGGGGACGGTGGTCCGGCCGTGGGAATCGGTGCGCACACCGCCGGAGGCGTAGTGGGCGGCCGGGGCGACCGGGATGGGCTCGGTGACGGGGTCCAGACCGTGGGCGCGGCAGGCGGCGAGGATCGTCGGAAAGCGGTGTTCCCACATGTGCGCGCCGAAGTGCCGGGCGTCCAGGTACATGTGCTCGGCGCCCTGCTCCTGCATGCGGCGCATGATGCCCTTCGCGACGATGTCGCGGGGTGCCAGTTCGGCCAGCTCGTGCTGTCCCAGCATGAAGCGGACCCCGTCGGCGTCGACCAGGTGGGCGCCCTCGCCGCGGACCGCCTCGGAGACGAGGGGCTGCTGGCCCTCGGCGTCCGCGCCGAGGAACAGCACGGTCGGGTGGAACTGGACGAATTCGAGGTCGGAGACCTCCGCGCCGGCACGCAGGGCGAGGGCCACGCCGTCGCCCGTCGACACCGACGGGTTGGTGGTCGCCGAGAAGACCTGGCCCATGCCGCCCGTCGCGAGGACGACGGCGGGGGCGTGGACGGCTCCCACGCCGTCGTGCTGGCCCTCGCCCATGACGTGCAGGGTGACACCGGCGGTGCGGCCGTCGGCGTCCAGCAGGAGGTCCAGGACGAGCGCGTTCTCGACCGTGCGCATTCCCCGCGCTCGGACGGCCTCGACGAGTGCCCGGGAGATCTCGGCGCCGGTCGCGTCGCCGCCCGCGTGGGCGATGCGGCGGCGGTGGTGGCCGCCCTCGCGGGTCAGCTCCAGGCCGCCCTCCTCCGACTCGTCGAAGTGGGCGCCGGTCGCGATCAGGCGGCGTACGGCGTCGGGGCCCTCGGTGACCAGGAGCCGTACCGCCTCCTCGTCGCACAGGCCCGCGCCGGCCACCAGGGTGTCGTCCTGGTGCTGCTCGGGGGTGTCGCCCTCGCCGAGGGCGGCGGCGATGCCGCCCTGGGCCCAGCGGGTGGAACCGTCGTCGAGGCGGGCCTTGGTGACGACGACCGTGCTGAGACCGGCGGCCTCGCAGCGCAGCGCGGCGGTGAGGCCGGCCACGCCCGAGCCGACGACCACGACGTCGGCGTCGATGGACCAGCCCGGTGCGGGCGCGTGCAGTCGTATGCCGGTGCTGGTCACGAAGCGGCTCCGAAGGTCAGGGGGATGTTGTCGATCAGCCGGGTCGTCCCCACCCGGGCCGCGACGGCGAGGACGGCCTCACCGGTGAAGTCGTCGGGGATGTCGGTGAAGTCGGACGGGTCGACCAGGGCCAGGTAGTCCAGGGCGAGCGGCGGCTTCATGCGCAGGGCCTCGTCGAGAACCAGGCGGGCGGCGGCGCGGACGGCGGCCGGGCCGCCGGGGGCCGACTTGGCCATGGCGTGCGCGTCGGCGGCCGCGCGGGACTCGCCGATCGCGCTCAGGGCCTCGGCACGCGCGCGCGTGGCGGGCACCTCGCGGGCCCGCGCGCGCAGGGCCTCCTGCGCGGCGTGCCGGTCGCGGCCGGCGAACAGCGCCTGGGAGAGCGCCAGGGCGGTGCGGCGCTCCTCGGCGGAGAGGTACCGGTTGCGGCTGGACAGGGCCAGGCCGTCTTCCTCGCGGACGGTCGGCACGCCCACGATGTCCGTGCCGAAGTTCAGGTCGCGGACCATGCGGCGGATCAGGGCGAGCTGCTGGGCGTCCTTCTGGCCGTAGAGCGCCACGTCGGGGCGGGTGAGGTGCAGCAGCTTGGCGACGACGGTGAGCATGCCGTCGAAGTGGCCGGGGCGGGCGGCGCCCTCCAGGCGCTCCCCCATGGGCCCCGCGGTGACGCGGACCTGGGGCTCGCCGCCCGGATAGACCTCGTCCACGGCCGGGGCGAACACCACGTCGGCGCCCGACGCCCCGGCGAGCGCGACGTCGGCGTCCAGGGTGCGCGGATAGCGGTCGAGGTCCTCGCCCGCGCCGAACTGGAGGGGGTTCACGAAGACCGTCACGACGACCTCGCCCGTGCCGCCCGCGATCTCGCGCGCGGTGCGGATCAGGGTGGCGTGGCCCTCGTGGAGCGCGCCCATGGTCATCACGACGGCCCGGCGGCCCGCACGCGCGCGTGCGTGCAGTTCGCCGGCGGTGCGCAGCACGGTGGTGGTCATCGGGTGTCCCCCTCGGTCCCGTCGGTGCCGCCCGACCCGGTGGTCCGGTCCGTCCCGCCGGCGAGCACGCCGAGGAGGTCCTCGGCCAGTTCCGGCTTGAGCAGGCCGTGGGCGAGGGCCCGGTCGGCGGTCGCGCGGGCCATCGCCAGATATCCGGCGACGGTCGCCGGGGCGTGCGCGCGCAGCTCGGCGACGTGCGCGGCGACCGTGCCCGCGTCGCCGCGCGCGACGGGGCCGGTGAGCGCCGCGTCGCCGGACCTGAGCGCGTTGTCCAGGGCGGCGCCGAGCAGTGGGCCGAGCATGCGGTCGGGGGCGGAGACACCGGCCGTGCTCAGCAGCTCCATGGACTGGGCGACCAGCGTCACCAGGTGGTTGGCGCCCAGGGCGAGGGCCGCGTGGTAGAGCGGGCGGCTCTCCTCGGCGATCCACTCGGGCTCGCCGCCCATCTCGATCACCAGCGCCTCGGCGGCCATCCGCAGCTCGTCCGGGGCCGTGACCCCGAAGGAGCACCCGGCGAGCCGCTGCACGTCCACCGCGGTGCCCGTGAACGTCATCGCGGGGTGCAGCGCCAGCGGCAGCGCCCCGGCCCGCAGCGCGGGATCCAGCACCTTCGCGCCGTACCGGCCGGAGGTGTGCACGAGCAGCTGCCCCGGCCGTACCGAGCCGGTCTCCGCGAGGCCCTCGACCAGGCCCGGCAGGGCGTCGTCGGGGACGGTCAGCAGCACCAGGTCGGCGTGGCGCAGTACATCGGCGGGGGGCATCAGCGGCACGTCGGGCAGCAGGTCGGCGGCGCGCCTGCGGGAGGCGTCGGAGACGCCGGAGACGGCCACCGGACGGTGGCCCGCCAGCTGGAGCGACGCCGCCAGCGCGGGGCCGACGCGGCCGGCGCCCACGACCCCGACGGCGAGCCGCGCGGGGCGGTCCTTCGGCTCTGGCTGCTGGAATGTACTCACTCGGTGGTGGCCTTCCCGTTCCAGTCCGCTCTGGGTACCGGACGATTTCTCGTCATGTTAACGCGATTGGTTCGAGGGGTGTTCGGTCGTCCACAGGCTGTGGACGGTCGCGGCGCGTTTCCGCAGGTCGTGTGCGTGCCTCGGGTGCGGGGGCGGTTCGGCGCGAAATCCGGGTGCCGGGCGGGAGAGGCCGGGGGGATGATCCCAGGATGAGTGAAGCGGCGAGGAAACGGTACGAGCGGCGGCAGGTCGCGCACCGGGCGGCCGGGCGGGTGCTGGCCCGGACGAGCGCCCTGGCCACGGTCCGGGAGCGCCTGGCGCTGCTGGACACGGCCGGCGACGTGTACGACCTGGACCGGACCACCGACATGTACGGCAACGGGGTCGTCGAGACCCTGGAGGAACGGACCGCCGCGCTGCTCGGCACGGAGGCCGCCGCGTTCTTCCCGACCGGCACGATGGCCCAGCAGGTGGCGCTGCGCTGCTGGGCGGCCCGCACCGGGAACCCGGCCGTCGCCCTGCACGCCCTCGCCCACCCCGAGATGTACGAGCGTCATGCCTTCAGCCAGGTCAGCGGGTTGCGTCCGCTACGGCTGACGAGCGAGCCACGGCAGCCGACCGCCGAGGAGGTCCGCGGTCTCGACGAGCCCTTCGGGGCGCTGATGCTCGAACTGCCGCTCAGGGAGGCCGGTTTCCTGCTCCCCTCCTGGGAGGAGCTGGAGGAGGTCACCGAGGCGGCACGCGAGCGGGAGGCGGTGGTCCACTTCGACGGGGCCCGCCTGTGGGAGTCCACGACGCATTTCGGTCGCCCGGTGGACGAGATCGCGGCCCTCGCCGACAGCGTCTACGTGTCGTACTACAAGTCGCTGGGCGCCTACGGCGGTGCCGCGATCGCCGGCCCCAGGACCCTGGTCGACGAGGCGAAGGCCTGGCGGCACCGGTACGGCGGCCAGGTCTTCCAGCAGTTCCCCACCGCCCTGTCGGCCCTCGTCGGCCTGGAGCGGGAGCTGCCCCGGCTGCCGGAGTACGTCCGCCACGCGCGCGTGGTCGCCGCCGCGCTGCGCGAGGGGTTCGCGGCGGCGGGGGTGCCCTGGGCCCGGGTGCACCCCGAGGAGCCCCACACCCACGAGTTCCAGGTATGGCTGCCGTACGAGGTCGACGTCGTCGCGGAGGCATCGGTGCGCCAGGGCGAGCAGACGGACGCGCTGCTCTTCGCCCGCCCCTGGGACCGGGGCGGCCCCGGGCTTGCGGTCACGGAGATCGAGGTGCGGGCCGCCGCCCTGGAGTGGACGGCGGCGGACGTGCAGGGGGCCGTCGCGGACTTCGTGACGCTGGTGGGGAAGGTCGCCGGCGAGTAGTGCCTGTCGGACAGACCCCGGGCGCCGGTCAGCCCTGTCCGCCCGCCCGGACCAGTCCCGTCTCGTAGGCCAGGACGACCACCTGGACGCGGTCGCGCAGGCCCAGCTTGGTGAGGATGCGGCCGACGTGGGTCTTGACCGTGGCCTCGGAGAGGACGAGGCGGGCGGCGATCTCGCCGTTGGACAGGCCCTGGGCCACGAGGATCATGACCTCGCGCTCGCGCTCGGTGAGCCGTTCCAGTTCCTTGTGCCGGGGTTCCGAGCCGGTGCTCGGCAGCATCGGGGCGAAGCGGTCGAGCAGGCGCCGGGTGGTGGAGGGCGCCACGACCGCGTCACCGCTGTGCACGGCGCGGATCGCGGCCAGCAGCTCGCCGGGCGGCACGTCCTTGAGCATGAAGCCGGAGGCGCCCGCCTTCAGCCCGGAGAAGGCGTACTCGTCGAGGTCGAACGTGGTCAGGATGAGCACCTTCGGCGGGTCCTGTTCGGCGCAGATGCGGCGGGTGGCCTCCACACCGTCCAGCTTCGGCATCCGGACGTCCATCAGGACCACGTCCACCTCGGTCGTCCGGACCGCCTGAAGGGCCTCGACGCCGTCACCCGCCTCCGCCACGACCTCCATGTCCGGCTGGGCCGCCAGCACCATCCGGAAACCGGTGCGCAGCAGCACCTGGTCGTCGACGAGCATCACGCGGATCGCCATCGGGTCCTCTTCCGTGTCTCTGCAAGGGGTCTGAAGGTCTGAAGGGTCTGAAGGAGCGGGTCACACGTGTCGGCGGCCGGCACGGCCGTGTCAGTGTGCGGGCTTCAGAGGCAGCAGGGCGCTGATCCGGAAGCCGCCGCCGGGCCGGGGCCCCGCGTCCAGCGTGCCGCCGACCATACCGACGCGCTCCCGCATCCCGATGAGGCCGTGCCCCTGCCCGTCGGCTCCGCCCTCCTCGTACAGCTCGTGGGGCGCGCCCTTGCCGTCGTCCTCGACCAGCAGCCCGAGCCCGTCGTCGAAGTAGACCAGCCGGACGCTCGCGCCGGTGTTCGGGCCGCCGTGCTTGCGGGTGTTGGTCAGGGCCTCCTGGACGATGCGGTACGCCGTCAGCTCCACCCCGCTGGGCAGCGGACGCGGGGTGCCCTCGATCTTGAAGTCCACGGGCAGACCGGCCACCCGGCACTGCTCGACGAGGTCGTCGATCTGCTCCACGTCGGGCTGCGGGACGTACTCGCCGACCTCCTTGTGCTCACCGGTGCGCAGCACGCCGAGCAGGCGGCGCATCTCGGCGAGGGCCTGGCGGCCGGTGGAGGAGATGGTCTCCAGGGCCTTCTTCGCCTGGTCGGGGGCGGCGTCGAGGACGTACGCGGCGCCGTCGGCCTGGACGACCATGACGGAGACGTTGTGCGCGACGACGTCGTGCAGTTCCCGGGCGATCCGGGCGCGCTCGGCGGCGACCGCGACCTTGGCCTGGGCTTCGCGTTCCTTCTCCAGCCGGGCGGCGCGCTCCTCCAGCTGCGCGAAGTACGCACGGCGGGTGCGCAGGGAGTCGCCGAGCACCCAGGCCAGCGCGAACGGCACGGTCAGGACCACGGCGAGCACCGCGTTGCCCAGTGTGCTGGTCTGCTGCTCGGTCCAGCGCAGCTGCGCCAGCGAGGCCGCGCAGAGGCCGCCGCCCAGGGCGAACCAGGAGGCCCAGCGGGCGCCGTCCGCAGCAACGGTGTAGATGACCACGAGCATCGCGAAGTCGGCCGGGATCCTCGGTACTCCGACGATCAGCTGGGCGATGCCCGCCGCGGCGGCCAGCACCAGCATCTTCTCGGGCATGCGGCGCCGCAGGGCGATCGACAGGCAGAGCGCGAGCGAGATCACCACGAACGCGGGCTCGTTGATGTCGTTCGCGTAGACCGAGTCGATCGGTCCGCTCACCAGGCTCATCCCGAGCAGGACGACGGCCCAGAAGCTGTCGACCCATGTCGGGTGCCGGCGGAGGAAGTCATAGAGGCGCTGCACGTGACCCAGCGTAGGGAAGGGGTCGGTGTGCCGGGGTCAACCGGAGGGCCGATCCATGACCGGGGCACGTACTCCCCAAGGTGGAGGCCGTGTTACCCGTTCCGCTTAGCCTGACGTGATGAGGGATCGTCCCGCGCGACCGCACCCGGCACCGCACGCGTCGCCGCACCCGTCACCGTCCCGTGCCCCGCAGGGGCCGGGGTCCTGGCGTCGTTGGCGCGACGCGGCCGAGGATGCCTTGTACGGCCCCGGCGGCTTCTACCGGCGGCCGGAGGGGCCCGCCGGGCACTTCCGGACCTCCGTGCACGCCTCCCCGCTCTACGCCGCCGCCGTGGCGCGGCTGCTGTGCCGGGTGGACGAGGCGCTGGGGCACCCCGGCGAGCTGGGGTTCGTGGACATGGGCGCCGGGCGGGGGGAGCTGGTGGGCGGGGTACTGACCGCCCTGCCCGCGGAGGTGTCGTCCCGCACGCGCGCGTACGCCGTCGAACTGGCCGGGAGGCCGGACGGACTCGATCACCGCATCGAGTGGCGCGCCGAACCGCCCACGGGGGTCACCGGGCTGCTGTTCGCCAACGAGTGGCTGGACAACGTGCCCGTGGACGTCGTCGAGGTGGACGCGGCCGGTACGGCCCGGCTGGTGCTCGTACGGCAGGACGGGAGCGAGCGGCTCGGGGAGCCCGTGGCCGGGGAGGCGGCCCGGTGGCTGGACCGGTGGTGGCCGCCGGGGCCCGAGGAGGGGCTGCGGGCCGAGATCGGGCTGCCGAGGGACCGGGCGTGGGCCGCCGCCGTGGCGGGCGTCGCGCGGGGGCTCGCCGTCGCCGTCGACTACGGGCACCTGACGGGCGCCAGGCCGCCCTTCGGGACGCTCACCGGGTTCCGGGAGGGGCGGGAGACCGCGCCGGTCCCGGACGGGTCGTGCGATCTGACCGCGCACGTGGCGCTGGACGCGTGCGCGCTGCCGGGGGCCCGCCTGCTCACCCAGCGGGCGGCCCTGCGTGCCCTGGGGGTCACCGGCGGCCGGCCGCCGCTCTCCCTCGCGACCACCGACCCGGCCGCGTACGTACGGGCCCTCGCGGGCGCGGGCGAGGCCGCCGAACTGACCGCGCCGGGCGGGCTGGGCGACTTCGGCTGGCTGGTGCAGCCGGCCGGGATCCCGGACCCGCTCCCCCGCGACATCCCGTAGGGCCGGTTCAGCCCCTTGAGTCCCTTGAGCCCCTCGATCCCCGGGGCCGCTACTTGTCGATGTCCCCGACCACGAAGAACAGCGAGCCCAGGATCGCCACCATGTCGGCCACCAGGGTGCCCGGCAGCAGTTCGGTGAGGGCCTGGATGTTGTTGTACGAGGCGGAGCGGAGCTTGAGGCGGTACGGGGTCTTCTCGCCCTTGCTGACGAGGTAGTAGCCGTTGATGCCGAGGGGGTTCTCGGTCCAGGCGTAGGTGTGGCCCTCGGGCGCCTTGAGGACCTTCGGCAGACGCTGGTTGATCGGGCCGGGCGGCAGGTCGGCGATCCGGTCGAGGCAGGCGTCGGCGAGGGCGAGGGCGTTGTGGGTCTGCTCCAGGAGGCACTCGAAGCGGGCGAGGCAGTCGCCCTCCTCGCGCGTGACGACCTTCAGCACGTCCTGGAGTTCGCCGTACGCCAGGTACGGCTCGTCGCGCCGCAGGTCGAGGTCGACGCCGGAGGCACGGGCGATCGGGCCGCTGACGCCGTACGCGTGCACGGCCTCCGGGGAGAGGACCCCCACGTCACGGGTGCGGCCCCGGAAGATCTCGTTGCCGAGGACCAGGTCGTCGAAGACGCCCATCCGGGAGCGGACGTCCGCGACCGCCGTACGCGCGCGTGCCGTCCAGCCCGCCGGGAGGTCCTCCTTGAGGCCCCCGACGCGGTTGAACATGTAGTGCATGCGCCCGCCGGAGATCTCCTCCATGACGTTCTGGAGCTCCTCGCGCTCCCGGAACGCGTAGAAGACCGGGGTGATGCCGCCGAGTTCCAGCGGGTAGGAACCGAGGAACATCAGGTGGTTCAGGACCCGGTTCAGCTCGGCGAGGAGCGTACGCGTCCAGACCGCGCGCTCGGGCACCTCCATGCCGAGCATGCGTTCGACACCGAGGACAACGCCGAGCTCGTTGGAGAAGGCGGAGAGCCAGTCGTGGCGGTTGGCGAGCATGATGATCTGGCGGTAGTCGCGCGCCTCGAACAGCTTCTCCGCGCCCCGGTGCATATAGCCGATGACCGGCTCGGCGTGCTGGATCCGCTCGCCGTCGAGGACGAGCCGCAGCCGCAGCACACCATGGGTGGACGGATGCTGCGGGCCGATGTTGAGCACCATGTCCGTGCTCTCGGCGGCACCGCCGATGCCGACCGTCGTCTCTCGGGTCTCCGTCGGGGGAGTCATGGACACAGTCTGTCGTACGTACGCTGGCGGAATGGAGACGGGGACCTTGGAGGACGGCGCCGGGCGCGCGGACGGCGAACCGGTCTGGACGGGACTGCCGCGCGGGCTGCTGCGGATGAGACGGCTGCTGCTGGTGGTGTGGCTGGTACCGCTCACGATCGCCACGGCCGTACTGCTCGGCCGGCTGGTGGGCCCGGCCTGGGCGGCGTTCGCGCTGCTGCCGCTGGGCGCACTGCTGTGGGGCTGGCCGATGATCGGCCGCAACTGGCGGTCCTGGCGGTACGCCGAACGCGTGGACGACCTGCTGATCAGCCGGGGTGTGCTCTGGCGCGAGGAGACCGTGGTGCCGTACGGGCGCATGCAGCTGGTCGAGGTGACCTCCGGGCCCGTGGAACGGCACTTCGGCCTGGCGAGCGTCCAGCTCCACACGGCCGCGGCGGCCTCCGACGCCCGTATCCCGGGCCTCGACCCGGCCGAGGCCGAACGCCTCCGCGACCACCTCACCCAGCTGGGCGAGGCCCGATCGGCAGGGCTGTGACGGTGGCGAGGGACGCGCACGACACGCCACGGGCCGACGGGACGGAGGGCGGGTCGGCGGCCGCCGACCACCGGAGCGTGGTGGCGGGGGCCGGGGACGAGCCGGCTCGGGCAGGTGCCGGGGGCGGCGGGGAGGCCGGGGAGGTCACGGAGATGACGGGCGGCGGTGACGGGGGCGGGGTGCCGGTCGTCGAGCACCGGCTGCATCCGGTGACGCCCCTGCGGCGGGCCTGGGCGCCCGTGGCGGTGCTGATCGGGTGGGCCGTGCACGATCCGGACGGGGCCCAGCGGAACCTGATGCGGCTCGACACCACGACCCTGCTGATCGGGCTCGCCGTGTTCATCCCGGCCGCCGCCCTGTACGGCTTTCTGACCTGGTGGTTCACCCACTTCGCGGTGACCGACAGCGAACTGCGCATCCGTACCGGCCTGTTGTTCCGTCGCACGGCCCACATCCGCCTCGAACGCATTCAGGCCATCGACGTCACCCGTCCGCTGCTGGCCCGGATCGCGGGGGTCGCCAAGCTCAAGCTCGACGTCGTCGGCACCGACAAGAAGGACGAGTTGGCCTACCTCGGCGAGGCGCACGCCGGCGCGCTGCGGGCCGAACTCCTCGCCCGCGCCGCCGGTTTCGCGCCGGAGACCGCGCGCGAGGTCGGTGAGGCTCCCGCGCGGCAGCTGCTCAGGGTTCCTGCGGGCGTGCTGGCCATGTCCCTCGTCCTGACCGGCGCCACCTGGGGGTCCCTGCTGGCCGCGGTCGTCGTGCCGTCCGTGCTGTGGTTCGCCACGGAGAGCGTGTGGACCGTCCTCGCGACCGCGCTGCCGCTGCTCGGCGCGGCCGGGGCGAGCAGCGTGGGGAGGTTCGTCGGGGAGTACGACTGGACGGTCGGCGACTCCCCCGACGGCCTCCGCATCGACCACGGGCTGCTCGACCGGGCCCACGAGACGGTTCCGCCCGGCCGTGTGCAGACCGTCCGTGTCGTCGAGCCGCTGCTGTGGCGGCGCCGTGGCTGGGTCCGGGTCGAGCTGGACGTGGCCGGCTCCTCGAACTCCGTGCTCGTGCCGGTCGCGCCGCGCGAGGTGGCCGAGGCCGTGATCGCGCACGTGCTGCCCGGGGTGAGCGTGCCGGACGCGGGGGCGCTCGTCCGGCCGCCCGGCCGGGCGCGGTGGTGCGTGCCGTTCTGGTGGCGGGGGTACGGACTCGCCGTCAGCGACGCGGTGTTCGCGGCGCGGCACGGGCTGCTGCGGCGCCGGCTCGACCTCGTACCGCACGCGAAGGTGCAGAGCGTGCGGCTGGCGCAGGGGCCCTGGCAGCGGTACCGGAGGCTCGCCGACGTCCATGTCGACACCGGCGCCTCCAAGACCGTGACCGCGCGGCTGCGGGACGCGGGCGAGGCGGCGGAGCTGCTGCGGGACCAGGCGGAACGGTCCCGCACGGGGCGGCGGGAGGCGCTGCCGGACCGGTGGATGGTGTGAGGCCGGGACGGAGGGCGGAAACACGTGGGGCGCCCGGCGGCTGATGCCGGGCGCCCCACGGGACCTGTCTCGCGAGTCGTCGCTAGGAGGCCGCGGTGCGCAGGCCCTGCAGGTCGATCTGCTCCGTCTCGTCGTGGGCCGTGAGGTCGATGACCTGGCCGACACCGCGGGACGCCTCGTCGGCCTGCTTGAACCGGGCCTCGGACTCGGCCTTGTGGAGCGCGAGGGCCTCCTGGCCGACCACGTCGGCGAGGTCCTCGTTCTGCACGGCCTCCAGGGCGTCCGCGCCCTTCTGCGTGCCGAAGAAGTCGAAGCGGCCCTCGACGGCCGCCCGCCGCTGCGGCGTGGCCGGCACGACGGCCACGGCGGTGGGCACCGTGAAGTGACCGGTCGGCGGAAGCGCGGGCAGCGCCCGCCCCGAGGGCTCCACCCGCGTCAGCTCGCCCACACCCGTCGAGGGTGCCGGAGCGGAGACCGCGGGGACGGGGTCGGCGGCCGCGCGTTCGTGTCCGCGGACCGCCACGGACTTCCCCGTGGCGTCGTCCTCCTCGGCGGTGAGCACCGCGGCGGGCTCCTGCGCCGGCTCGGCGGAACGTCCCTGCCGGGTCCCCCCGTCGGTCGGCCCGTCCGGGTCACCCTCGGGCGAGGGCCCCTTGGGTGACCCGCCCTTCGACTCGCGCCCCTTGGCGGACGCCTCGCCGGTCCCGCCCGGGACGGACTCGCCCGGGACGGTCGCCCCGGCCTGCTCGACGGGCCGTTCACCGACGGGGGCCGCCTCGGCGGCGGGGACCGCGTCGGGGCGCACCTCCGTGTCGGCGGCGGGCGCGGGGGAGGCCTCCTGCTCGGGCTCGGCGGCGTTCTCCTCTTCGGTACGGACGCCTTCGGTCTCCGCGCCGGCGGGCGTATCGACCTCGTCGCCTGGGTCGACGACTCCGGGCTCGGGCTCGGTGGCGGACTCGGATGCCGTGACGGTCGTGGCCTCCGCCTCCGCCTCGGTCGTGGCCTCCGCCTCGGTCTCGTACGTGCTCAGCGTCCCGGTCGGGGTTCCGGACCCGGCGTCGGGCACGGGCTCGACCGCGGCCTCCTCGTCGCGCTCGGGCACGGACGCGCCCGCACCGGCGGTCTCGGAACCCTCTGCCGTGTTCTCGACCGAGCCCCGCTGGGTGATGATCCGGTCCAGTGCCGAGTTGGCGCGCAGGAAGAGCGCGGACCCGGACGGCGAGAACGCCGTGGTGCTCGCCGACTCCTCCCCGGCGCCTTCCAGAGGGCCCTCCCCGTCGCCGGAGTCCGTCTCGTCCGTCCCGGCGACGACCGGCGCGTCCTCATCGGCCCTCTCGGCCCCACCGGCCGCGTCACCACCGGCCGCGTCACCGTCGGCCACGTCCTCGTCGGCCGAATCGCCCGCACCGGCCCCGGCCGGGGCAGCCACAGCCCCGTCCTCCGGTGCGTTGACCGACGCCCCCGGCTTCGCGGCCTTGGCCGCCTCCACCGCTTCAGCCGCCTTCGCGGCGGCCTTGGAGGCCGTCTCCCAGGAGGCCCACGGCGCCCCCGCCGCCGGAACGCCCTGCGGCGGCACCGGCGTTGCCTTGGCCGCGGGGTGCGCCGTGTCGCTCCCGCCCGCGTCCTCGCCCGCACCCGCCGCCGGCAGCTCCCGAGCCTCCTCCGGACCGGTCGCCTCGATCTCCAGCAGGCGGCGGCCCTCCAGGGCGCTGGCCCGCTCGGTCTCGGCGGTGGCGTAGCGGCGCAGCAGCGCGGCGTGTTCGTTGCGCAGGCCCGCGAGTTCGGTGCGCTTGGCGCGGAGCTTGTGCTCCAGCTTGGTCCGCAGTTCGCGCGATTCGTCGAGGTCGGTCTCCAGTTCGGCGACCCGCTCCTCGTGACGCCACTCGTCACTCGCCCGCGCGCGCGTGAGGTCGGCGACGCGTTTGCCCGCCTCGACGTCCCAGCGGCGCATGACCGCCGCGCCCACGGCCGCGGTCGCCGCCGCGACGGCTGCGGTGACCCGGAGCACGGACGGTTCGGAGAACACCCAGGGCCCGAGGGCGCAGACGAGCGAGACGCCGGCGATAGCCGTGGGGGGCAGCAGCCTGTGCAGAGGAGGTGAATGGCGGTGACGTCCACGTGGCATGGCCAGAAACTTACCGCGCGTAGGCGAATGATGGTGGCCCGGGCCGTAAAAACTCAGCCGCCCCTCTCACCTCTCACAAGCCCTCACAAGCTCCCTCACCGCCGGTGCACCAATGCGCCCACCGGCAACTCCTCTGGTGGATCAACCCCATGGAATGCGGATACTCCTTGGCCACATCTGTCGCTCCCCTCGGGCCGGTGAATTCCGCCGAATTGGCGGCGGTCCCGCCGACTGCTCCACGCCGTCGCCCGCACGCCCCTCACCGGTCGCTCAGCCGCCCGCTGATCCACTGCAGAGTCGCCGGGATCTCCCGCCGCCACGTGTTGAAGTTGTGTCCGCCGCTGTCGAGGATGATCGACGAGATCCGTGTCGGCTGCTTCTTCCGCGCCAAGTCGATGAACTCCGACGTGGACCTGTAGTCGGTCTCTCCCTGTTTGCTGCTGGTGACCAGCAGAGAGGTGTCCGGCGCCGGCCTGTGGCGGAGATACCAGAAGAGATCCGCCTCGTTCCGCAGCGTCTTGTCGCCGTGGAAGAGATCGCCGGTCGTCGGGTCGATCGGCGCCCTGTAGTACGGCGAGAGGCCCGCCCCGGCGGCGTACACCCGGGGGTGGTGCATGGCCAGTTTCAGCGCACAGTAACCCCCGGTCGAGTCGCCGACGATCCCCCAGCTGCCGGGCTTTTTGCCGACGCGGTAGTGGTGGCCCACGGCGTCCGGCAGGTCCTGGGCGAAGAACGACTCGGCCGGCGGCCCCCCGGGGACGTCCACGCACTCGGTGTCGCGCGGCGGCGCCACGGTCGGCCGCAGCATGACCAGGATCATCGGCTGGGCCACGCCCTCGCGGGCCAGCCCATGGGCCGTTTGCGGGTAGTGGAGGCCCTTGACGAGCGCCTCGGCGGTGCCGGGGTAGCCGGTGAGGACGACGACGGCGGGGAAGGTCCGGGTGCGGTACCGGGCCTGGAAGTACTCCGGCGGCAGATACACGTAGGCGGGGGTGGCGATCCGGGTCGTACGGCCGACGATCTCGACCTTCTGGATCTGGCCGCCGACCTGGGGGCGGTCGCCTCCGGTCACGTCCACCGGCCGGGTGCCGACGACCTGCAACGGCCCGCCGCCGGTGGCGACGCCGTCGTGGTCGACGACCACGCCCTGGCCGGCCTCCCGGCCGAGGAGGTCGGCCCAGCTGGCGTAGAACCCGAAGGCCTGGTTCGCGACGAGACCGACGCAGGCGAAGAGGGCGATCTGCGTGGCCAGCAGCGCGACGATCCGGCCGCCGACCGCCCGCCAGCCGCGGCGGGCGAGTCTCGGCCACAGCCACACCGTGCCGACGAACAGCAGCACGGCGGACAGAACCGCCAGGACCAGCACGTTGTTGCTCGTTAGACCCATCGGGTTGTCCCTGCCGACCTTTCTTTCCTTGTCTTTCCCTGTCCTTGGGCTGAGCTTTCCGTTGGGGAGTGAACCTCCCTCGCCAAGGCACCGTCCTAGAGGGCGCAATGTCGCCGGATGCCGGAAAGGCACCGGATCCAAGCTCACTCGCGGAACAATGGGATGCGATGTCTGTCAGGACAGATGGGGAAAAGTCGGGCGAGGTTCCGGTGCGTTCGGGCCGCCTCCCGGTGAGCGCCGTCGGGCGCGGATACGGCGCCGTGCGCGGCGCGCTGCGCGGGCCGCGCCCCGAGGCCGTGCCCGCCCTGGTCGCCAGGGCCTGCACGCTCGTCGGGCTGGTGGACATCGCCGCGGGCGTGTTCCCGCGCTTCCGCAACAGCCGGATGCACGCGCTGGCGGAGGTGCTCCCGGGCGCCCTCGGCCCGTTCGCGGCGGCCCTCTCCCTGAGCGTGGGCGTCCTGCTGCTCCTGCTCGCCCACGGCCTGCGCCGGCGCAAGAGGCGGGCCTGGCGCGCGGCCGTGATCCTGCTGCCGGCCGGGGCGATCGCCCAGTTCACCTACCGTCACTCGCTCGTCGGCGTCCTCGTCTCGGTGGCACTGCTCGTCCCGCTCCTGCGCCACCGCGAGGAGTTCCGCGCCCTGCCCGACCCGACCAGCCGCTGGCGGGCGCTCGCCAACTTCGTACTGATGGGCGCCGGTTCGATCGTCCTCGGCCTGCTCGTCGTCAGCGCCCACCCCGGGCGCATGGTCGGCGACCCGAGCCTCGCCGACCGGCTGGAACACGTCATCTACGGTCTGTTCGGCTTCGAGGGCCCGGTCGGCTACCTCGGCAACACGTCCTGGACGGTGGCCTTCTCGCTCGGCGCCCTCGGCCTGCTGACCGCCATCACCACCATCTACCTGGCCTTCCGCCCCGAACACCCGGCGGCCCGCCTCACCGACGAGGACGAGGCACGGCTGCGCGGCCTGCTCGACCGGCACGGCGGCCGCGACTCCCTCGGCCACTTCGCGCTCCGCCGCGACAAGGCGGTCGTCTTCTCCCCCAGCGGCAAGGCGGCGGTGACGTACCGCGTCGTCTCCGGGGTGATGCTCGCCAGCGGCGACCCGATCGGTGACGTCGAGGCCTGGCCCGGCGCGATCGAACGGTTCATGGACGAGGCCAAGGCCCACTCCTGGACCCCGGCCGTCATGGGCTGCTCGGAGACGGGCGCCGAGGTGTGGACCCGCGAGACCGGCCTCGACGCCCTCGAACTGGGCGACGAGGCGGTGGTGGACGTCGCGGATTTCTCCCTCGCCGGACGCGCGATGCGCAACGTGCGTCAAATGGTGAAGCGCATCGAGCGGCTCGGTTACGAGACCCGGGTCCGGCGCGTCCGTGACCTCGGCGAGGCCGAGCTGGAGCGGATCCGGCGCGCCGCGGAGGACTGGCGCGGCACCGACACCGAGCGGGGCTTCTCCATGGCGCTCGGCCGCGTCGGCGACCCGGCCGACGGGGACTGCCTCATCGCCACCGCCCACCGGGCCGACGAGACCCCGGGGGCGTACGGCGACCTGAAGGCCGTGCTCCACTTCGTGCCCTGGGGCCCCGACGGCGCCTCCCTGGACCTGATGCGCCGCGACCGCTCGGCGGACCCCGGCATGAACGAGCTCCTCATCGTCGCGGCGCTCCAGGCGGCCCCCCGCCTGGGCGTCGAGCGGGTGTCCCTGAACTTCGCGATGTTCCGCTCGGCCCTGGCGCGCGGCGAGAAGATCGGCGCGGGACCGGTACTGCGCGCCTGGCGCGGACTGCTGGTCTTCCTGTCCCGCTGGTTCCAGATCGAGTCCCTGTACAAGTTCAACGCCAAGTTCCGCCCCCGCTGGGAGCCGCGCTTCGTCGTCTACGCCGCCTCCCGCGACCTGCCCCGCATCGGCCTGGCCGCGATGCAGGCCGAGGGCTTCGTCCACCTCGCCCTGCCCCGCGTCCTGCGCCTGCGCGCACGGGCCCACCGGCCCTGCGCCCACACGGTGGCGGAGCGGAGCATGGGCGAGCAGAACGTACGCGCGGCCTAGGCGGCCCGGGCCGTGCCGTCACCGTCCCGTCGCCGCCCGTGCCGGGCACGGCCGGCAGACCGCCTCGGCTCGGGTCATGGCCGCCGGCGCCATGGGCCTAGGCTTGACGCATGAGCATGCAGAACGGGCGCGGCCAGGTGGCCGGAATGCCCGTGTGGGACCGTTGCGCGGTCATGGGGGTCGTCAACGTCACCCCCGACTCGTTCTCCGACGGCGGCCGCTGGTTCGACACCACGGTGGCGGTCAAGCACGGCCTGGACATGGTCGCGGAGGGCGCGGACCTGGTGGACGTGGGCGGTGAGTCCACCCGCCCCGGCGCGGCCCGGGTCGACGAGGCGGAGGAACTCCGCAGGGTCGTCCCCGTCGTCAGGGGACTGGCCTCCGAGGGCGTGACCGTCTCCGTGGACACCATGCGCGCCTCCGTCGCCGAGCAGGCCCTCGCCGCCGGTGCCGCCCTCGTCAACGACGTCAGCGGCGGCCTCGCCGACCCCGCGATGATCCCGGTGGTCGCCGACGCGGGCGCCCCCTTCGTGGTGATGCACTGGCGGGGCTTCCTGGAGGGCGGCAACGTCCGCGGCGTCTACGAGGACGTCGTCGCCGAGGTGACGGACGAGCTGCACGCGCGCGTGGAGGCCGTTCTGGAGGGCGGTGTCGCGGCGGACCGCGTCGTGGTCGACCCGGGTCTCGGGTTCTCCAAGGACGCCGAGCACGACCTCACCCTCCTCGCCCACCTCGACCGGCTGCTCGGCCTCGGCCACCCCCTGCTGGTGGCCGCGTCCCGCAAACGGTTCCTCGGCCGGGTCCTGGCGGGCCCGGAGGGCGCCCCGCCGCCGGCGCGCGAGCGGGACGCCGCGACCGCCGCCGTGTCCGCCCTGGCCGCCCGGCAGGGCGCCTGGGCGGTCCGGGTGCACGAGGTCCGCGCCACCGCCGACGCGGTCCGCGTGGCCCGCGCCGTCGAAGGGGCCCGGCAGCGGTGAGCGCTCCCCACACCGACGTCGAACAGGTCGAACTCGCCAACCGGGCCTTCTACGAGGCCATGGAACAGGGCGACTTCGAGACCCTCTCCTCGATCTGGCTGGTCCCGGCCGACGTGGGCGTGGACGAGGAGTACCACGACCCCGCCGAGTCGGGCGTGATCTCCTGCGTGCACCCCGGCTGGCCGGTGCTGACCGGGCGCGGCGAGGTGCTGCGGTCGTACGCGCTGATCATGGCGAACACGGAGTACATCCAGTTCTTCCTCACCGACGTGCATGTGTCGGTCACCGGGGACACCGCGCTCGTCACGTGCACGGAGAACATCCTCAGCGGCGGTCCGGCGCCGGACGGCGGTGACGGGCTGGGGCCGCTGGTGGGGCAGCTGGTGGTGGCCACGAACGTGTTCCGGCGCACGTCCGACGGCTGGAAGCTCTGGTCGCACCACGGCTCCCCGGTGCTGACCGAATCCGATGACGACGAGAGCGAGGACACGCCCTCCTGACGGGGTAGGCGGTCCACCCGAGCCCGCGCGCGTGAGCGTTGTCGTGGCTCGCAGGTAGATTCGAAGGTGGCCGGTGTGCCGACCGCGTACGGACGAGGCGGGTGGCACCGGCCGTTCCCGACGACTGCAGGAGTGATTCGCGTGGATCGTGTCGCGCTGCGTGGCCTCAGGGCCCGTGGACACCACGGGGTGTTCCCGCACGAGCGCGAGGAGGGCCAGACCTTCGTGGTGGACCTCACGCTCGGCCTGGACACCCGGCCCGCCGCCGCCGACGACGACCTGGCGAAGACCGTGCACTACGGGATCGTGGCGGAGGAGGTCGTCGCCCTCGTGGAGGGCGAGCCGGTGAACCTCATCGAGACACTCGCCGAACGCATCGCCCGGGCGTGCCTGGAGCACGACGGGGTCCAGGAGGTCGAGGTCGCCGTCCACAAACCGAACGCGCCGATCACCGTCCCCTTCGACGACGTGACCGTCACCATCACCCGGAGCCGAGCATGACCGCGTCCTTCACCGAGGGTCAGAGCGACCCGACCGTACAGCCGGTGCCCGCCTCCGTCGTGCGGAAGGTGGACGAGGCCGACTCGACCCTGCACAACCCCCGCCGGGCGGTGCTCTCCCTCGGTTCCAACCTGGGCAACCGGCTGGAGAACATCCAGGGCGCGATCGACGCGCTGGAGGACACGCCGGGCGTACGCGTCAAGGCCGTGTCGCCGGTGTACGAGACCGAGCCGTGGGGGGTGGCACCGGGCAGCCAGCCCTCGTACTTCAACGCGGTCGTCGTCCTCAAGACCACCCTGCCGCCGTCCTCGCTGCTGGAACGGGCCCAGGCGGTCGAGGATGCCTTCCACCGGGTGCGGGACGAGCGCTGGGGGCCGCGCACGCTGGACGTCGACATCGTCGCGTACGCGGACGTCGTCTCCGACGACCCGCTGCTCACCCTGCCGCATCCGAGGGCGCACGAACGGGCCTTCGTCCTCGTCCCCTGGCACGACGTCGACCCCGACGCCCTGCTGGCGGGCCGCGGTCCGGTAGCCGCGCTCCTGGACGGAGTCACCCGCGACGGTGTGACGCCCCGAGCCGACCTGGAACTCCACCTGCCCGCGTAGTCGTTAAGGTCTACCGGGTCGGGATCATCCCCGACACCGCCGGGACCGCCGGCCGGGCCGACCACCCGGCGCCCGTGGACCCGGCTTCCGCGGACCATCCATCGGGCTCGTCGAAGGGGCATCGTGAAAGAGCTGCGCATCAGGACGCTGGCCGCGGTGTTCGTCGTGGCGGGGGTGCTGTCCTGGGCCGGGGCCCGGCTGTGGAACTCGGTGGACACCCTGCCGAGCGTCCCGCTGGCCGCGCCCATCGTGCTCGCCCTGATCGCCGCCGTCCTGACGGCCACCGCGCTGTCCCTGCGCAACCGGCTCAAGGCCCAGCGGGAGCGCCGGCCGGGCGCCAAGGGCGTGGAGCCCCTGATGGCCGCCCGCGCGGTCGTCTTCGGCCAGGCCAGCGCCCTCGTCGCCGCCCTCGTCGCCGGGATGTACGGCGGGGTCGGGATCTTCCTCCTGGAGTCCCTGGAGGTCCCGGCCCGCCGCGACCAGGCCATCTACGCCGGGTTCTCGGTCCTCGCGGGCATCGCCGTCATAGTGGCCGCCTTCTTCCTGGAGCGCGTCTGCAAGCTCCCGGAGGACGACGACACGGGTGGCGGCGCGGCCCGGGCGACGTGACCGCCCCGGTGAAGGGCCCCCGGGTCAGCGGGCCATGATGAGGCTCATCGCCTCGTTACGGGTGGCCGCGTCCCGCAACTGGCCGCGCACGGCCGAGGTGATGGTCTTCGCGCCGGGCTTGCGGATGCCCCGCATCGACATGCACATGTGCTCGCACTCCACGACCACGATCACCCCGCGCGGCTCCAGGATCTCCATCAGCGAGTCGGCGATCTGCGTCGTCATCCGCTCCTGCACCTGCGGCCGCCGGGCGTAGACGTCCACGAGCCGGGCCAGCTTCGACAGGCCGGTGATCTTCCCGCTGGTGGACGGGATGTACCCGACGTGCGCGACACCGCGGAAGGGGACCAGATGGTGCTCGCAGGTGCTGTACACCTCGATGTCCTTCACGAGCACCATCTCGTCGTGCCCGAGGTCGAAGGTCGTGGTCAGCACGTCCTCGGGCTCCTGCCACAGCCCCGCGAATATCTCCTGGTACGCCCGCGCCACCCGCGCCGGCGTCTCCTTCAGCCCCTCCCGGTCGGGATCCTCGCCGACCGCGATCAGCAGCTCCCGTACGGCGTTCTCGGCGCGCTTCTCGTCGAACTCGCCGATGGCGCCCCCACCGTCCAGCGTCACGGGGTCGGTCATGCTGTGCCTCGCTCCTGAGCCGAGCCTGCGACGCGCACGGCCACGCGTCTCATTTTTCGGCCATGTTCCGGTTATACGAAAATGCCGTGCCCCCCAGGCTAGAACCTGGGGGGCACGGCATCCATTCCGGGCCTGGTGAGGAGTCCGGGACCGGGAGCCGGGGCTCCCGGTGGCCGGTTCTCACCGGGTGGGGCGTCAGCTCTCCGCGTTCTCCTCCGGAGCCGCGTCGACGGGCGCCTTGGTGGTGATCGCCGGCGTCGCGCCGTTCGCACCGTTCGTCAGTGCCAGCTCCCGGGGGGAGAGCACCGGCGGACGGGTGGAGGGGGTGCGGCGGGAGGAGCCGGTCCAGGCGGGCCGGGGCGGACGCTTGACGATGGGGGCGAAGATCTCGGCGATCTGCTCCTTGCCCAGCGTCTCCTTCTCCAGCAGCTGGAGCACCAGGTTGTCGAGGACGTCGCGGTTCTCGACCAGGATCTCCCAGGCCTCGTTGTGCGCGTTCTCGATGAGCTTCTTGACCTCTTCGTCCACGAGCGCGGCGACCTCTTCCGAGTAGTCGCGCTGGTGAGCCATCTCACGTCCGAGGAACGGCTCGCTGTTGTCGCCGCCGAACTTGATGGCGCCGAGACGCTCGGTCATGCCGTACTGCGTGACCATCGCGCGGGCCAGGCTGGTGGCCTTCTCGATGTCGTTCGACGCGCCGGTGGTCGGGTCGTGGAAGACCAGTTCCTCCGCGGCACGGCCACCCATCATGTATCCGAGCTGGTCGAGCATCTCGTTACGCGTGGTCGAGTACTTGTCCTCGTCCGGCAGGACCATCGTGTAACCGAGGGCGCGCCCCCGGGACAGGATGGTGATCTTGTGGACGGGGTCGGAGTTCGGTGAGGCCGCCGCGACCAGGGCGTGACCGCCCTCGTGGTACGCGGTGATCTTCTTCTCCTTGTCCGACATGATCCGGGTCCGCTTCTGCGGGCCCGCGATCACACGGTCGATCGCCTCGTCCAGCATGTGGTTGTCGATCAGCTTCTGGTCGCTACGGGCCGTCAGGAGCGCGGCCTCGTTCAGGACGTTGGACAGATCGGCACCCGTCATACCGGGGGTGCGGCGGGCGACGGCGCCGAGGTCGACGTCGGGCGCGACCGGCTTGCCCTTCTGGTGGACCTTCAGGATCTCCAGACGACCCTGCATGTCCGGGCGGTCGACGGCGATCTGACGGTCGAAGCGGCCCGGGCGCAGCAGCGCCGGGTCGAGGATGTCCGGACGGTTCGTCGCGGCGATGAGAATCACACCGCCCTTGACGTCGAAGCCGTCCATCTCGACGAGCAGCTGGTTCAGCGTCTGCTCGCGCTCGTCGTGACCACCGCCGAGGCCGGCGCCGCGGTGGCGGCCGACCGCGTCGATCTCGTCGACGAAGACGATCGCCGGGGCGTTCGCCTTGGCCTGCTCGAAGAGGTCACGGACCCGGGAGGCACCGACACCGACGAACATCTCGACGAAGTCGGAACCGGAGATCGAGTAGAACGGGACGCCCGCCTCGCCGGCCACGGCACGCGCCAGCAGCGTCTTGCCCGTACCGGGCGGGCCGTAGAGCAGCACACCCTTGGGGATCTTGGCGCCGACGGCCTGGAACTTGGCCGGTTCCTGCAGGAACTCCTTGATCTCGTGGAGCTCCTCGACGGCCTCGTCCGCACCGGCGACGTCCGCGAAGGTCGTCTTCGGGGTGTCCTTGGTGATGAGCTTGGCCTTGGACTTCCCGAAGTTCATGACCCGGGAGCCGCCGCCCTGCATCTGGTTCATCAGGAACAGGAAGACGACGACGATCAGGACGAAGGGGAGCAGCGACAGCAGGATGCCGACGAAAGCGTTCTGCTTGGTCGGGGAGACCGTGTAGCCGTCGGGGATCTGCTTGTTCTGGAACTTGTCCTGAAGGGTGTTGGCGAGAGTGACGCCCTGGTCGCCGATGTAGCTCGCCTGGATCTTCGAGCTGTCCTCGACCTTTTGGCCGTCCTTGAGCTGCACCTTGATGAGCTGCTCTTCGCCGGTGGTCAGTTTGGCTTCTTTGACCTTGTTGTCATTGATCGCCTGGACCACCTGGCCGGTGTCCACCGTCTTGTAGCCGCCGGACGAGCCGACGACCTGCATCAACACGACCACGGCAAGGACGGCCAGCACGATCCACATGACTGGCCCACGGAAGTATCGCTTCACGTCCATCCATACGGAGCGGTGCCGCCCCGTCCCTCCTGCCATAGTGAGTTTGATAAAAGACTGTTCTTCGGACGGTACCCCAGCATTGTCACCCGAAGCCGCAGGGGACTGCTCGCAATCCCGTCCACGCATGCTCCAACGGCGCGAAACCCGCTGGGGTTCCCGAGCGTCTTACGGGGGTTGTTCAGCCGCCGTAGACGTGGGGCGCGAGCGTACCGACGAACGGGAGGTTGCGGTACTTCTCGGCGAAGTCGAGGCCGTAGCCCACGACGAACTCGTTGGGGATGTCGAAACCGACCCACTCCACGTCGATCGCGACCTTCGCGGCGTCCGGCTTGCGCAGCAGGGTGCAGATCTTCAGGGACTCGGGCTCGCGGGAGCCGAGGTTGGAGATCAGCCAGGACAGGGTCAGGCCCGAGTCGATGATGTCCTCGACGATCAGGACGTGCTTGCCCTTGATGTCGGTGTCGAGGTCCTTGAGGATCCGCACCACGCCGGAGGACTGGGTGCCCGCGCCGTAGGAGGACACGGCCATCCAGTCCATGGTGACCGGGGTGGACAGCGCCCGGGCGAGGTCCGCCATGACCATGACCGCGCCCTTGAGCACTCCGACGATCAGCAGGTCCTTGCCCGCGTACTCCGCGTCGATCTTCGAGGCCAGCTCGACGAGCTTCGCGTCGATCTCTTCCTTGGTGATGAGCACCTCTTTGAGGTCGGCACCCATGTCTTTCGCGTCCACCCGCATCACTTTCGGTCGGTCGTCCCAGGGCCGCTCCCGGACGCGCGCACCCCGTGCGGGGGGTTCGGGGCCCTGTGCGAGGGCCCCCTTCGGCGTCCGGATTCAGCCTTGCCGAATCACCAGTCTGCCACCCTGGCGCTGGGCGACGACCCGGCCGGGGAGATTGATGGCCCCCTGACCGCGCCAGCCGGTGATGAGCCGGTCGACCTCCTCGATGTGCCGGGCGAAGAGGGAACCGGCCGGGGAACCGGCCTCGATCGCGGCCCGGCGCAGGATCCGGCGGCGCACGGCGGGCGGCAGGGCGTAGAGCTTCGCGCACTCCAGCAGGCCCGCGGCGTCCCGGACGCCGGGCTCGGCCTGACGGGCCCAGGTGTCGAGGGCGTCGGCGTCGTCCCGGGACAGCTGGGCCGTACGGGCGAGGGCCTCGACGACGCCCTTGCCGAGCGCCTTCTCCAGGGCGGGCAGGCCCTCGTGGCGGAGCCTGGACCGGGTGTAGGCCGGGTCGGCGTTGTGTGGGTCGTCCCACACGGGCAGCGACTGGACCATGCAGGCCTTGCGGGCGGTCTGCCGGTCGAGCTGGAGGAAGGGACGGCGGTAGCGGCCGTCGGCCCCCGAGACCGCGGCCATACCGGACAGCGAGCGGATGCCGGAGCCCCGGGCGAGACCGAGCAGGACGGTCTCGGCCTGGTCGTCGCGGGTGTGGCCGAGCAGGACGGCGGCGGCGCCGTGGCGTTCCAGCGCGGCGTCGAGGGCGGCGTAGCGGGCGTCCCGGGCGGCGGCCTCGGGGCCGCCGTCGCGGCCGACGGTCACGGCCACGGACTCGACCGGGTCCAGGCCCAGTTCGCGCAGGCGCAGGACGACTTCCTCGGCGCGCAGGTCGGAGCCGGGCTGCAGGCCGTGGTCGACGGTGATTCCGCCGGCGCGGACGCCGAGCTTGGGCGCCTCGAACGCGAGGGCGGAGGCGAGGGCCATGGAGTCGGCGCCGCCGGAGCACGCCACGAGCACGAGCGGCCGCTCGTCCCCGGTGCTCCCGGGGCGGGGGGCACCCGGGCGCGCGGCCGCGCCGCGCCTGACGTCGATGGGTACGACCGCGGGGGGTACGGCCGTGGGGGGCGCGGACGCCGGTTGTGCGCCCGTGTCCGACGACGCGCCGGAGGTCGCGCGGGCGGGCGCGTGCGGGGTGGCGTGTGTGTGGAGTTCGGTGAGGAGGTCGTGGAGTACGCGGCGAACCGCCAGGCGTATCGCCGCGACCGCGGGGTGGGGACCCATGTCCGGTTCCCTTCATGAAATTGTCGGGGGGCGAGCCCGAGTTCGGTCACTCAGAGTGTGTAGATGGTGACAGAACCGGGCGGTTCCCCGAGCATTGCACGCCTACCCCTCGCTCACGGTCCCTCGGACGGGTGATTGGAGGCGCGTTTGCCTGCCGTCGGCCGGTTTCGTTCACCAGCTCACGCGTGGCTCACGACTCCGCCTTGCGATGCACCCGCGCGACCCAGTCCGCCGGTTTGGCGATCTCCGCCTTGGTCGGCAGGGTGTTCGGGGAGGTCCACACGCGGTTGAAACCGTCCATGCCGACCTGTTCGACGACCGCCCGTACGAACCGCTCGCCGTCCCTGTACTGCCTGAGCTTGGCGTCCAGGCCGAGCAGCTTGCGCAGGGCCTGGTCCAGGCGGGAGGCGCCCTTGGCACGTCGTTGCTGGAACTTCTCGCGGATCTCGGCGACCGAGGGCACGACGGCAGGGCCGACGCCGTCCATCACGTAGTCGGCGTGGCCCTCCAGGAGGGACATGACGGCGGTCAGGCGGCCGAGGATCTCGCGTTGCGCGGGGCTCTGCACCAACTCCACGATCGAGTGACCGTCGTCGCCCTCCTCCCCCTCGGGCCGGCCACCCGCGAGTGACTGGGCGGCCTCCCGGATGCGTTCCAGGAAGGTCGTGGGGTCGACCTCGGTCTCCGCCAGGAACGACTGGATCTCGCCCTCCAGGTGGTCCCGGAGCCAGGGGACCGCCGTGAACTGGGTCCGGTGGGTCTCCTCGTGCAGGCAGACCCAGAGGCGGAAGTCATGGGGCCGGACGTCGAGTTCACGCTCCACGTGCACGATGTTCGGCGCGACGAGGAGCAGCCGGCCTCCGCCGTTCTCACCCGCCGGGAGGTCGCGGGTCGCCGGGGCGAACGTCTCGTACTGGCCGAGGACCCGGGAGGACAGGAACGACAGGAGCATGCCCAGTTCGACGCCGGTGACCTTGCCGCCGACCGCGCCGAGGACGGCCCCGCCCGGGGTGCTGCCGCGGCGCTCCTGCATCTTCTCCAGCAGCGGCTTCAGCAGCTCCCGGAAGCCTGCCACGTTGGCCCGGACCCAGCCGGGCCGGTCCACGACGAGGACGGGGGTGTCGTCGCCGGTGTCGGGCAGCATCCGGGTGAAGGCGCGGACGTGCTCCTCGGACGCCCTCGCGTGCCGGCGGAGCTCGGCGACGATGGCCCTGGCCTCGTCGCGGCTCACCTCGGGGCCCGGCCGCACGAGCCGGGTCGCGGTCGCCACCGCGAGATTCCAGTCGACCATCTCGGCACCACCGATACGAGTCATGTCGTCAACCGTACGTGAGCGCTGCCGCTTGGGGCAGGCCGTGACAGGTGGGGGGTGCCCGGGGACCGTGGGTGTGCGGGGGTGGGTTCGTGGTTGCTCGCGCCCACGCGGCGGAGCCGCACGTCGACTCTGCCCCGCGTCCCTGGGAGCTCGGGGCTCCGCCCCTGCCCTCCCCCGCGGCCTCAGCGGCAGCCGCAGGTCGCCAGGGTGGAGGTGGCGTCGGTCAGGGCCTTCTTGGCGAGGTCGGTGTCGGCCATGTCCGTCTCCGTGGCGAGGAAGGCGAAGGCGAGGAGGCGGCCGTCGGCGTCGACGACCGTGCCGGCGAGGGTGTTCACGTTGCTCAGGGTGCCGGTCTTGGCGCGGACGACGCCGGTGCCGGTGGCGTCGCCGGAGTAGCGGCCGCGCAGGGTGCCGGTGAAGCCGGCGACGGGCAGGCCGGTGAGGACGGAACGGAGTGCGGGGTGGGCGGGGTCCGCGGACCTGGCCAGGAGGGCGGTGAGGAGGTCCGGGGTGAGCCGGTTGCCCCGGCTCAGGCCGCTGCCGTCCGCGAACGCGACCCCCGCGAGGGGCAGTTCGAGCTTCTTCAGCTCGCTCTTGATGGCCGCCGCGCCGCCGTCGAAGCTGGGCTTCCCGTCCGTCGCGAGCGCGACGTGGCGGGCGAGGGCCTCGGCGATGTCGTTGTCGCTGTGGGTGAGCATGCGCTCGACCAGGGTCGTCAGAGGCGGCGAGGAGACCGCGGCGAGTTCCGCGGCGTCCTTCGGGGCCCGGGCGGAGCCCTCGGTCCGCGTCCTGATGCCCCGCTCCTCCAGGAGGTCCGCGAACTTGGCGGTCGCGGCCGCCGCCGGATCCGGGTCGCGGTCCGCGCTGCCGCTGGACGAGTCGTTCAGCCGGGCCTCGTCGGCCATGAGCGGGACGACCAGGGCGAGGTTGCCGTTGGGGCCGATGGTGTGCTGCTCGGGGCCCTGGTAGAGGGAGGTGTCGTAGGTGAGGGTGATCTTCTTCAGGTGACGCTTGTCCAGGGCGGCGGCCGTCTCGTCGGCGAGGGTGCGCAGACTCGCGTAGCCGCCCGTGTCCTTGTGCGCGGTGAGGGTGGGATCGCCGCCGCCGACGAGGACGGCCTCGGCGGAGCCGGGGGCCAGGACCACGCGGGTCCTGAGGCGATGGTCGGGGCCGACCGCCGAGAGGGCCGCGACGGCCGTGGCGATCTTGGTCGTGGAGGCGGGGGTCAGGGCGTCGTCCGCGTTCTGGGCGTACAGCTGTTCGCCGGTCCTGACGTCGACGACGGCGGCCGCGCGGCGGGGGCCGAGGACGGATGCCTTCAGGAACGGGTCGAGGGCGGCGGCCAGGGCGCCGGACTCGGGCAGGGGGTTCGCGCCGGAGGCGCCGTCGACGCCGGCCAGCACGGCGGGGGCGCTCGGCGCGGGCTTGGGGGCCCCCGCCGTGCCGGACGACCTTCCCGTTCGGCCGCGCCCGTGATCTGCGCCACCCTGACCGGCCCCCGATGCGGCCCAGTCGCGCTCGGCCGTACGCTGACCGGAGGAGTCCCAGGGTCCGGCGGCGGTCACCGCCCCGGCCGAGAGCACCAGCCCCAGGGTGGCCGCGCCGGCGGTGAACTGGAGGGTCGTGAGCTTCTTCGCGCTCCCCGTGAGCTGCGAGGAGCGTGCCGTGACGGCGCTCGTGACGCGTTCGACGCCGGGTTTCACCGCCCGTGCGACGCGCGCGGCACCGGGTCGTACGGCGCGCGTGACGCGCGCGATCCCCGGTTTCACGCCGTGCGCGACCCGCGCCACATGCGGTCTCGCGGCCCGCCAGACCTTCGGCTCCCGCACGACCACCAGCCCCTTTCGCGATCACCCACCTGCGTGAGGGACACTTAACCACCAGAACTATGTGTTGATCATGGAGGAGCCACCGGTGGAGTTCGACGTCACGATCGAGATTCCGAAGGGTTCGCGGAACAAGTACGAGGTGGACCACGAGACCGGTCGGATCCGCCTGGACCGTCGACTCTTCACCTCGACCGCCTACCCGACCGACTACGGCTTCGTCGAGAACACCCTCGGCGAGGACGGCGACCCGCTGGACGCGCTGGTCATCCTGGACGAGCCGACCTTTCCGGGCTGCCTCATCAAGTGCCGCGCGATCGGCATGTTCCGGATGACGGACGAGGCCGGCGGCGACGACAAGCTGCTGTGCGTCCCGGCGACCGACCCGCGTGTGGAGCACCTGCGTGACATCCACCACGTCTCGGAGTTCGACCGCCTGGAGATCCAGCACTTCTTCGAGGTCTACAAGGACCTGGAGCCCGGCAAGTCCGTCGAGGGCGCCGACTGGGTCGGCCGCACCGAGGCCGAGGCCGAGGTCGAGAAGTCGTACCTGCGCTTCAAGGAGCAGGGTCACTGACCCCGGCCACTCCGGTCGGCTGATCGTACGAACGGGCCGCGTGACCCCTTGTGGGGCGCGCGGCCCGTTCGTGTGCCGGTGCGTGTCGGTGCGCATACTGAGGCGTACCGAGGTGTCGTTCAGGGAGTGCGGCGAAGTGGGAGTGACGGAACCGGGGAAGCGCGGACCCGGGGAGGGTCGTAAGCCGGTGTCGGACGAGGCGGGCGGGGCGTTCGTGCCCGTGGGCGTGGTCCTGGGGATCGACGGCGACGCGTCGGTGACCTCGGAGTTCCAGGTCCCGGCGGGGCTGGACGTACCGGTCGCCGGGACCGAGTCGGAGGCGCAGACGACCTCCGAGTTCGCTCTGCCGGAGGGGCTGGCTCCGCCCGAGCCGGTGGCGGCGGAACAGGAGGTGTCCGCCTTCAGCGTGCCGCGGACCTACAGCGCGCGGCACGCGCCGGTCGCCTTCACACCGGCGGGCGGGGTCCCGGCCGTCAGCCTGACCAAGGACGTGCCCTGGCAGGACCGGATGCGCACGATGCTGCGGATGCCGGTGGCGGAGCGGCCCGCGCCGGAGCCGCCGGCGCGCGCGGAGGGCGACACGGGGCCCGCCGTACCGCGTGTGCTCGACCTCACACTGCGTATCGGCGAGCTGTTGCTCGCCGGTGGTGAGGGCGCGGAGGACGTGGAGGCGGCGATGTTCGCCGTCTGCCGGTCCTACGGCCTCGACCGCTGCGAGCCGACCGTCACCTTCACCCAGCTGGCGGTCACCTACCAGCCGTCGCTGGTGGACGACCCGGTGACGGCGGCCCGGATCGTGCGGCGCCGGGCCACCGACTACACCCGGCTCGCGGCCGTCTTCCATCTGGTGGACGACCTCAGTGCCCCGGAGAGCGCGATCTCGCTGGAGGAGGCCTACCGGCGGCTCGCGGAGATACGGCGTAACCGGCACCCCTACCCCGGCTGGGCGCTGACCGCGGCGAGCGGACTGCTCGCGGGCGCCGCGTCCCTGCTGGTCGGCGGTGGGGTCGTCGTGTTCGTCGCGGCCGCGCTGGGCGCGATGCTCGGCGACCGGCTGGCCTGGCTGTGCTCGGGGCGGGGGCTGCCGGAGTTCTACCAGTTCCTCGTGGCGGCGATGCCTCCGGCGGCGATCGGAGTGGCCCTGACGGTCACGCACGTGGACGTGGCCGCGTCCGCCGTGATCACCGGTGGGCTGTTCGCGCTGCTGCCCGGACGGGCGCTGGTCGCGGGTGTGCAGGACGGCCTCACCGGCTTCTACATCACCGCCTCGGCCCGGCTCCTGGAGGTCATGTACCTCTTCGTGGGCATCGTGGTGGGGGTGCTGCTCGTCCTGTACTTCGGCGTGAAGGTGGGCGCCGAGCTGAACCCGGACGCGGCGCTCGGCAGCGCGGACCGGCCGCTGCTGCAGCTCGGGGCCTCGATGCTGCTGTCGCTGACCTTCGCGGTGCTGCTCCAGCAGGAACGATCCACCGTGCTGGCGGTGACCCTCAACGGGGGTGTCGCCTGGGCCGTCTACGGGGCCATGCACGAAGCGGGCGGGATCTCGCCGGTGGCCTCCACGGCGGTGGCCGCGGGGCTCGTGGGGCTGTTCGGGCAGCTGCTGTCGCGCTACCGGTTCGCTTCCGCCCTGCCCTATACGACCGCGGCGATCGGACCGCTGCTGCCGGGCTCGGCGACGTACTTCGGGCTGCTGGGGTTCGCGCAGAACGACGTGGACGCGGGGCTGGTGTCGCTGACGAAGGCGGCGGCGCTGGCGATGGCCATCGCGATCGGGGTGAATCTCGGGTCCGAGGTGTTCCGGCTGTTCCTGCCGGGCGCGGCGCGGGCGGGACGGAAGGCCGCGAAGCGCACGCGAGGCTTCTAGCGGCGCCGGGTGCCCGTGGGACCGAGCGGCCCCGTGCCCCTCACGAGCGGGGCGCGGGGCCTTGGCCGTTCAGTACCGCGGGTAGTCCTGGCCCTGGCCCTGGTGACCCTGCTGGTTCTGGTTCGGGGGGTACTGGTTGTTCTGGGGGTACTGCTGGGCGTACGGCTGCTGTTGGGGCTGCTGGTAGCCGTAGTCCTGGTGGCCCTGGTCGCCCGGATGACCTTGGTGCCCCTGGTGGCCCTCGTTGCCGTAACCCTGCTGCGGGTAGCCCTGGTTGCCGTAACCCTGGTTGCCGTATGCCTGGTTGCCGTAGCCCTGCTGGTCGTAGCCCTGGCCGGGGTCGTACGGCTGCTGCTGGGGGCGGTCGGAGGAGGGGACGCGGCGGAGCTGGGTCGTCGCGTCGTCCATGGCCGGGGCGGCGGAGGGCTGCGGGGACTGCTGGGGCTGGTTCTTCTTCGCCTTCCTCGCCTTGAGGAGTTCGATGATGATCGGGAGCACCGAGACGAAGACGATGAGCAGCAGCATCGCCTCGATGTTCTTGCGGACGAAATCGATCTGCCCGAGCCAGGAGCCGAGGAGCGTGACACCCGCGCCCCAGAGGATGCCGCCGACGATGTTGAAGATGAGGAACGTGCGGTACCGCATGCCGCTGACGCCGGCGATGATCGGCGTGAACGTGCGCACGATGGGCACGAAGCGGGCCAGAACCAGGGACTTCGGGCCGTGCTTCTCGAAGAACTCGTGGGCCTTGGTGACGTTCTCCTGCTTGAAGAGGCGGGAGTCGGGCCGCTTGAAGAGTGCGGGGCCCACCTTCTTGCCGAACATGTAGCCCACCTGGTCGCCGACGATCGCGGAGACGCAGATCAGGACGATGGCCGCCCAGAGCGGGAAGTCCAGCACGTCGGTGGCGATCAGCATGCCCGCCGTGAACAGCAGCGAGTCGCCCGGCAGGAAGAAGCCGATGAGGAGGCCGGACTCGGCGAACACGATCAGGAGCAGGCCCCAGATGCCGAACGAGTTGAGCAGATAGTCCGGATCCAACCAGCTCGGTCCGAGGGCGATCGTCGTCACGGTTCCGGGCTCCTGGGGGGTGAGAGACAGTGCGGGCCTGTGGGCGGGGGCCCACGACGGTGGGGCCCACAGGGGTGACCAAAGCTATCAACGCACGGTCACCCCGCTAGGTTCCACCGGCTCCCCCAGGGTGCCCTGTGGCCGCACTGAGACCAAGCTGTGTGGTCAGCGGTGGGATCAGGGGCGCCGCCGGGCCGCGTTGGCGTGGATCGCGTCCCGCAGATGCTCGGCGAGACCGGGGCGCATGGCGTCGTAGAACGCCTTGAAGCGCTCGTCGGCGACGTACATCTCGCCCAGGTTCCCGTGCATCTCGTACGGGCAGTCGTAGAACCAGGTGCAGATGTGCTGCCGGTGCTCCTCGGCCATGGCCATGGCCGCCTCGCCGGCCGGCTCCTCGCCGGCGGTCATCAGGGCGTCGTAGCGCGCGCCCCAGGCGGCCACCTCGTCCTGCATGCGCTTCCAGTCGGCCTTGGTGTACGAGGCGGCCCGGCGCTGCGACTCGGCGTACGCCTCCGTGCCGCCCCAGCGCTGTTCCGCCTCCTCGGCGTACTGGTCGGGGTCCTTGTCGCCGAAGACCTCGAACCGTTCCTCGGGGGTGAGGTTGATGCCCATCTTGCGTGCCTCCATGGCGTGCTCCACGGCCGCGGCCATCTTCTGCAGCTTCTCGATCCGGGCGGTCAGCAGGTCGTGCTGGCGGCGCAGGTGCGTCCGCGGGTCCGCGTCCGGGTCGTCGAGCAGGGTCGCGACCTCGTCGAGGGGGAAGCCGAGTTCCCGGTAGAACAGGATGCGTTGGAGCCGGTCGAGGTCGTCGTCGCCGTAGCGGCGGTGACCGGCGCCGGTGCGCTCGCTCGGGACGAGGAGTCCGATCTCGTCGTAGTGGTGCAGCGTGCGCACCGTGACCCCGGCGTAGCCGGCGACCTGTCCCACGGTGTGACCCATGCTTCCGCTCCCTTTCTCGGTACGAGTCCCAGCGTGGGCCCTCACGTCACGTGAGGTGCAAGTCCCTCGTGCCGTAGGCGCCGGCCGGTGCGGACTGTGCAATTCCGCAGGACTCGGTGCTGGTGAAACGCACTGGCGTCGGGTCCCACGCGTCTCACTGTGCACAACGCGAAGCCTGGGCGCCGGGACTGTGCATCTGTGCCATGGCCCGCTGCCGGGCGGTCCTCCTACGGTGTGTCCGTCGACGAGACGCCCGGCCCGCCACGGGGGTGCGGGCCAGGCGTTGCGTCGACGGTCCGGCCACTGAGCCTGCGCCGCCGGGCACCCGAACTGCCCGCGCACGTGTGGGGGCACGTGCGCGGGTTCGCTTCCCGGTGGGTGGGGCGAGGGGGCGTACGGGTCAGGAGCGGGGCGGCTGGGTCAGGGCCGGGCGGCCCAGCAGGACGTGCAGGGCGAGGGCGATGTCGGCCACCGTCACCACGTCGGTGTCGGTGATGCCGACCGTCCGGGTCGAGAAGTCCATGCCGAGGAGGGCCGCCGCGTCCCGGGTGTGGTTGCGGACGGTGGCCTCGGAGAGGCCCAGTGCGCGGGCGGTCGCCCTGGTGCTGAGGTCGGTCTCCAGCCAGACGCACAGGGTCTCGACGAGGCCGCGCTGATCCGCCCGTACGGGGCGCAGCCGCTCCTCCGCCCACGCCGTGGGACCGCCGTCCTCGGCCGCGGCCGCCATCAGCGCCGCGAAGTCCGGTGCCCGGGAGTGGTCGGGGACGTCGGCGTCCGAGGGGGTGTCCGGGTCCGGCAGGGCGAGGATGTCGAGGGCGAGCAGCGTCAGGACGCGGTCGTTGGCCGAGCCGCGGAGGTCGAGGGAGAGGATCTTCCCGGCCCGGGTGAGCCGCTGGGTGACCGTGTTGCGGTGGACGCCGAGGCCGCCGGCGGCTTCGGTGTGCTTGAAGCTGAGGGCGGTGGGGAGGGTCTCCAGCAGGAGCTTCCGCTCGTCGCCGCGGCCGGGGAAGTCGTCGAGGAGCGGGGACATCAGGGCCGCCGCCCATGCCTTCGCCTCCCGCCGGGGCAGGAGTGGGGCGAACTTGGCCTTGGAGCCGCCCAGCCGCACGCGGTGCGGGGTCCCGGCCGCGTCGCCGACCGCGGTCAGGGCCTCCAGGTAGCCGACCGCGGTCTCGGCGAGCGGATGCAGTCGGCTCTGGCCCATCAGATGGCCGTCGCGGGCCGCGATCATCTCCTTGAGGACCGTCTCGACCCGGTCGCTCTCGCGGACGGGGTCGAGGATGAGGATGTGCTTGGGCTTGCCCGGACAGGCGGAGACGATCGCCTGCTCGGCCAGGGCCCGCTCGCACCAGCTGAGGGTGGCCTCGCGCTCCTGCGGGCCGGTGTCGACGATGTAGACGCGTGCGGTCTCGGTGTCCAGCAGGGCCTGCGCGGCGCCCGTGTAGACCACCTGCGCCAGAACCGTTTCTCCGCGCATGAGCAGCTGGAACGCGGCGTGCCGCACCGCCCTCGGGGTCTGCGTTCCGGCCTGGTGCTCACGGCGCGCCTGATCGCACAGGCCGAGGAGCTTCGCCGCGTGCTGGATCAGGGCCGTGCCCGCGCTGTCGAAGGGGGTGCGGGAGGCGAGGGCGAGCCGGACCTCGTCCGCGTCGGCCGGGAAGCCCGGGGCGCCGGGAGCTGCGGGGGCTCCCGGGGAGACGGGCACGATACGGGTGTGCAGGGCGCCGCCGGGGGCGCCCGGCTCCGGTGGGGTCTCCGCTCCCAGCCGCATGGCGTGCTGCGCGCTGTGCTGGGCGCCGTGCGCGCCGTGCTGGGCGCCGTGCGCGGCGGTGATGACGGCGTGGGCGAGCCCGGCGGGTGCGCTGTCGGGTACGGCCGCCAGGACGCCGCGGCGGGCCGAACTGACGAGCACCTCGGCCTCCAGGGTCACGGAGAGCCAGTCGGCGATGCGCCGGGCGGCCGTGGGGTCGGCGAGACGGGCCGGCAGCCGGTTGAGGAGACCGTCGAGGCGGGCCGCCTGGCGCTCCGCGAACTCGGCGCGCCGCAGCCGCAGATCCTCGTTGACACGCCCCCAGGCGGCGGTCTCGGCGGAGGTCGCCAGCAGGGGCAGCTCCAGGCGGTTCGCGGCGGTGAGGACGGCCTCGGGGAGGGTGCTCAGGACGTGACCGGGGGTGCCGATCACCAGACCGGCGGCCTTGCGCCTGGCCAGGAGCCGGATCAGGTGGTCGAGCGCGCGCAGGTGCGCCCGGGTCGGGCCGGGGGTGCTCAGCGTGACCAGGAACAGCGTTCCGCTGTCGGCCGGGGCGTCCACCGCGAGGTCGCCGGGCGGGTGCGGCGGGTCGGGCAGCGGGTGGGTGACGACCTCGGTGACCCTGGTCGCGCCGTAGCGGGAGGCGTGGCCCGGCTGGAGGAACCTCAGTCGCAGCCGCTGCCGCTCGTTGATCAGATAGTCAAGGGTGGGCAACTCCGCCGTCCCTCCCCGGTCGCGCACGTGGGTCCGCGGAACGCTCAACTCCACCTGCTGTGTTCACTCTTGTCATATGTGATGTGCATTCGGCAGCGTAATCGACGCGGGATACGGCCGGCACCTCGTCCTCACGCACCACCCGCACCCCTGACGCACACACGTGAGATGCGCGCCCCCGGCGGCGGACCTACCGTCGGACCCATGCCACTGCACCGATGGGACAGCGACGAAGCGCAGGACGGCGGGACCGGCCGGAAGGACGGACACCGGCTCGCCGTGAACCCCTTCTACGGCCAGGCCGCCAACCCGGTGGGCGGGATGACCGAGGCCCCGCCCAAGCACCGGCTCCCGGACGCGCCGCTGCCCCCCTCGACGGCGTACCAGCTCGTCCACGACGAACTCATGCTGGACGGCAACTCACGGCTCAACCTCGCCACCTTCGTCACCACCTGGATGGAGCCGGAGGCCGGGGTCCTGATGGGTGAGTGCCGGGACAAGAACATGATCGACAAGGACGAGTACCCGCGCACGGCCGAGCTGGAGCGGCGGTGCGTGTCGATGCTCGCCGATCTGTGGAACGCGCCGGACCCGAACGCCGCCGTCGGCTGCTCGACCACCGGGTCCAGCGAGGCCTGCATGCTCGCCGGGATGGCCCTCAAGAGGCGCTGGGCGAAGCGGAACGCCGACCGGTATCCCTCGGCGGACGCCCGGCCCAACCTCGTGATGGGCGTCAACGTCCAGGTGTGCTGGGAGAAGTTCTGCAACTTCTGGGAGGTCGAGGCCCGCCAGGTGCCCATGGAGGGCGACCGGTTCCACCTCGACCCGGCGGCGGCCGCGGCACTGTGCGACGAGAACACGATCGGGGTCGTGGGCGTCCTCGGCTCCACCTTCGACGGGTCGTACGAGCCGATCGCCGAGCTGTGCGCGGCACTGGACGACCTGCGGGACCGTACGGGGCTGGACGTGCCCGTCCATGTCGACGGCGCGTCCGGCGCGATGGTCGCCCCCTTCCTCGACGAGGAGCTGGTGTGGGACTTCCGGCTCCCCCGGGTGGCGTCGATCAACACCTCGGGGCACAAGTACGGGCTGGTGTACCCGGGAGTCGGCTGGGCGCTGTGGCGGTCCTCCGAGGAGCTGCCGGAGGAGCTGGTGTTCCGGGTGAACTACCTGGGCGGCGACATGCCCACGTTCGCGCTGAACTTCTCGCGGCCCGGGGCGCAGGTCGTCGCGCAGTACTACACGTTCCTGCGGCTGGGGCGTGAGGGGTTCCGGGCCGTGCAGCAGTCGACGCGGGACGTGGCGACGTGGCTCGCGGAGCGGGTCGGGGCGCTCGGCGACTTCCGACTCCTCACGCGGGGCGACGAGTTGCCGGTGTTCGCCTTCACCACGGGTGAGGACGTCACCGCGTACGACGTCTTCGACGTGGCCCGGCGGATGCGGGAGAGGGGGTGGCTGGTGCCGGCCTACACGTTCCCGGAGAACCGGGAGGATCTGTCCGTGCTCCGGGTGGTGTGCCGCAACGGGTTCACGTCGGATCTCGCGGGGTTGTTCATGGAGGACCTCGGCAGTCTGTTGCCCGAACTGCGGCGGCAGCGAGGGCCGTTGACGCGGGATGCGGGGGCGGCGACGGGGTTCCACCACTAGGGCGCGCTTGGGGGCGCGGGTCGGCCGCCTCAGGGGGCGGGGGTGGCCGTTGGTCGGCGGGTGCGGGTGGGGTGTGGCTTGTCGCGCAGTTCCCCGCGCCTCTCAGGAGCGGGGGCGTTCAGTGGTTGTCCTCCGGGTGGCGTTCCGCCGTGGCGTACGGGTTCTTCTGGCCCGGCGGGAGGATGCCGATGAAGGGGGCGCCCTCGCCGGCGAAGGTGTAGGCGCCGGCGCGGATGCGGTCGATGAGGGCGCGGGTCCAGTCGGCGCCCGTGTCGGCTGAGTGGATCCAGTAGTTCATGATCTCGCCGATGTGGCCGAGCTGCCCGGGGCCGTCCTCCGGGATGTAGTACTCGGTCACGGACCTGCGCCACTTCTCGATGGAGCGCAGCCGCTCCTCCAGGAGCCCCAGCACCTCCTCGCGGCCGAGGTCGGTCATGGTGCCGAGGCCGGCGGAGAGGACGTCCGGCTGCTGGTCGTAGGCGGTGAGGGACTCGCGCACGAGCCGCAGGTACTCCTCGGTGCCCTGCTCCGTGATCTCGTACTCGGTGCGGGGCGGCCCGCCGGCAGTGGAGGGGGCGATCTCGTGCGCGAGCAGCAGTCCCTGCTTCGCCATCTGCTTGAGGGCGTGGTAGATCGAGCCGGGTTTGGCGTTGGACCACTCGTGCGCGCCCCAGTACTCCAGGTCGTTGCGCACCTGGTAGCCGTGGGCCCGCCCGTGCTGGCGCACGGCGCCGAGCACGAGAAGACGGATCGCTGACATGCGCCCAGCGTAGGACCACCGGGGGTCACCCCCAGCTCGTCCCCTGCTCCTTCGCCACCAGCTCGAAGGCGGTGGCACCGTCCAGCGACTCGCGGATGATGTCGGCGTGACCGGCGTGCCGGGCCGTCTCGCGGATCAGGCACAGCATCAGCCAGCGCATCGAGACCGACTCCTTGGGGAACCAGGCGGCCTCCGGCAGCGGGAAGGTGTCGTCGAGGCTCGGCACCGCGCGGATGAAGTCCTCGGTGTCCGCGGCGACCTTCTCCCAGTACGCGAGCTGCGACTGCACGGTCTCGTCGCGGACCAGGGCGAAGGTCTCGTGCCAGTTCGTGTCGTCGCGGTGCACCGCGGGAGCCTCGCCCTTGGCCCGGGCCACCCAGCTCTGCTCGGCCTCGATGACGTGCTTGAGGAGCCCGGCCAGATTGAGTTCGCTGGCGCTCGGCCTGGCGCGGGCCTGCTCGTCGCTCAGGCCCAGCAGCGCGCGCCGGATGCCACCGCGCTGCTCCTCCAGGAAGGCGAGCAGCGCCCCCCGCTCGTCGCCCTTGGCCTCTGCTGGCACGTGCTTGACCATGACCGGTTGCCCTCCGTCGGGATCGGGGGCCCTGGAGCCCCTCTGACACCGACCAAGCTACGGACCCTTGCGGTCAGGTTCTGTCCGCAAGGGTCCGGGGGCGGGAAACCGGTCGCGAGAGGATCAGAACGGGAAGAAGCTCCGCTGGTGCTGGACCGAGATCCACTTCTGGGAGGTGAACGCGTCCACCGCCGTGTCGCCGTTGAGGCGGCCGACGCCGGAGTGCTTCTCGCCGCCGAAGGGGACGAGGGGCTCGTCGTGGACGGTGCCGTCGTTGACGTGAAACATGCCGGTGTCGATCTGCTTGGCGAAGTTCACGCCCCGCTCGATGTCGGCGGTGTGGACGGCGCCGCTGAGCCCGTACGGGGTGTCGTTGACGAGGCGGACGGCCTCGTCCTCGCCGTCGAAGGGGATGAGGAAGGCGACCGGGCCGAAGACCTCCTGCCGGAGGAGGGAGGAGTCGGCGGGCAGGCCGGTGAGGACGGACGGCTCGACCAGGTTGTCGGTCGTGGAGCCGTGGACGAGCGCCGTGGCGCCCTCGGCGAGGGCCTGCTCGACGACGGCCCTGAGGGCGTCCGCCTGGGAGGCGTTGATGACCGGGCCGATGACGGTGCCCGGGTCGCTCGGGTCGCCGACCTTCAGGGACCTCACCTTGGCCACGAACTTCTCGGTGAACTCGGCCTGGAGGGAACGGTCGACCAGGACGCGGTTGGCGGCCATGCAGACCTGGCCCTGGTGGACGTAGCGCGAGAAGACGGCGGCGTCGACGGCGTAGTCGATGTCCGCGTCGTCCAGGACCACCAGGGCGCTGTTGCCGCCCAGTTCGAGGATCGCGCGCTTGAAGTGCGAGGCGGCGACGGTGGCGACGTGGCGGCCGACCTTGTCGGAGCCGGTGAAGGAGATGACCTTGGGGATCGGGTGCTCGATGAAGGCGTCGCCTATCTCGGCGATGTCGGTGACGACGACGTTGAGCAGCCCGCCGGGCAGGCCGGCCTCCTCGAAGATCTTCGCGACCAGGGTGCCACCGGTGATGGGGGTGTTCTGGTGCGGCTTCAGCACGACGCCGTTGCCGAGGGCGAGGGCCGGGGCGACCGACTTGATCGAGAGCAGGAAGGGGAAGTTGAAGGGGCTGATGACGCCCACGACACCGACCGGTACGCGGTAGAGGCGGTTCTCCTTGCCGTCGACCGGCGACGGAAGGATTCTGCCCTCGGGGCGCAGTGCCAGCTGGATCGACTCGCGCAGGAACTCCTTGGCGAGGTGCAGTTCGAACCCGGCCTTCAGGTGCGTGCCGCCCAGCTCGGCGATGATCACCTCGGTGATCTCGCGCTCGCGCTCCTCGATGACCTTCAGGGCCTTCTCGAAGACCGCGCGACGCGCGTAGGCGTTGACCTGGGCCCATTCCTTCTGGGCCGCCTGTGCGGCCCGGTAGGCCTCGTCCACCTCGTCGACCGTGGCGATGGTGATCGACGCGAGCTTCGCGTCGTCGTACGGGTTGAAGTCGATGATGTCCCAGGAGCCTGAGCCCGGGCGCCACTCGCCGCCGATGTACTGCTGAGCCAGGTCGGTGAAGTAGGACGACATGTGATCCTCAATCAGTCGGCATCGATCAAGATTGATCACTCGTCATCGTACGTGCGCGTAAAGGGAGTTGGAGAGCAACTCGGGAGACTCTGTGAAGACCCTGAGAGAACCCGGAGAGAGACGCGGGTACCCCGGGGAGGGCCCGGCGGACGTGCGGCAGGGCCAGGCGCTCAGGAGAGCTGCAGCAGCCCCCGCAGCACGCCCGGCGGACGTGCGGCAGGGCCAGGCGCTCAGGAGAGCTGTAGCAGCCCCCGCAGCAGGTCCCGGCTCTCGGCCGTGGAGGGACAGTCGTCCTGGAGCTGGCCGATCGCCCGCTCGTAGTGGGCGATGTCCTCGCGCTTGTCCAGATAGAGGGCGCTGGTGAGCTGTTCGAGATAGACGACGTCGGTGAGGTCCGACTCGGGGAAGCTCAGCACGGTGAAGGCGCCGCTCTCGCCGGCGTGGCCGCCGAAGCGGAAGGGCATGACCTGGATCCGTACGTTCGGGCGCTCCGAGATCTCGATCAGATGCTGGAGCTGACCGCGCATCACTTCACCGCCGCCGTACGGCCGGCGCAGCGCCGCCTCGTCGAGGACGCAGTGGAACTCGGGGGCCCGCTCGGACACCAGGTACTTCTGGCGCTCCATGCGCAGGGCGACCCGCTTGTCGATCTCCGCCTCGCTCGCGCCCCGCATGCCCCGGGAGACGACCGCGTGGGCGTACGCCTCCGTCTGCAACAGGCCGTGCACGAACTGGACTTCGTAGCTGCGGATGAGGTGGGCCGCCGCTTCGAGGCCGACGTAGGTGGGGAACCAGCTGGGCAGGACGTCCGAGTAGCTGTGCCACCAGCCGGCGACGTTGGCTTCCTTCGCCAGGGAGAGCAGCGAGGTGCGCTCGGTCTCGTCGGTGACGCCGTAGAGGGTCAACAGGTCCTCCACGTCACGGGTCTTGAAGCTGACCCGGCCGAGTTCCATCCGGCTGATCTTCGACTCGGAGGAGCGGATCGAGTACCCGGCCTTCTCCCGGGTGATCCCCTGCGACTCGCGCAGCCGCCTGAGGTGCGAGCCCAGCAGCATCCGCCTCACCACCGACCCGCTCGATTCACCGGCGCCCACGTTCGTCCAGCCTCCCCAACTTCTTCAAGGGCCGCAGTCTGCCACTAAACCACTCCGATCCGCACTCGCCCGGTTACAGAAATGGAAAGTCTTCAACATCCGGGACGGACGGGACGCGGGAGGAGTACGAGCAGAGTGCCAGAAGAAATGTTGAGCAAGCGGTATGGGCAGGTCCAATTCGGGCGCGTGCACGTGCATCTGCCCTTGCATCTGCTGTACGCATCAGAAACCATGGTCCCGCGCCACCGCTGCATCGCAACGACCGCAGACACCCGGGAGTGCCTCGCATGGGGACGAATGGATCGACCATGCTCGAACCCTTACGGCAGGGACTTCCGCCACTCGATCCCGCGACCGTGTCGGACGCCGCGTCCTGCGCGCTGCCGCCGCGCTACGAAGCGGTCCGCGAGGCACGGCAGTTCACCCGCGGCACGCTCGGCCAGTGGCAGTTGGACGACCGCTTCGACGACGTCTGTCTCGTGGTCTCGGAACTCGTCACCAACGCCCTGCGGCACGGCCTGCCCTCCGGCGACGGGCCGCGCCCGGACCAGGACCCGCCCGTACGGCTGCACCTGATGCGCTGGACCGAGCGGCTGGTGTGCGCGGTGCGCGACCCCAGTCACGACAGTCCCGTCGCGGGCGACTCCGAGGACTTCGCGGCGGAGTCGGGGCGCGGGCTGTTCCTGGTCGACTCGTTCGCGGACAGCTGGGGCTGGCACCCGCTCGGCGGCGCGCTCAACGGCAAGGTGGTGTGGGCGCTGTTCCAGGTGCCGCCGGCACCGGGCCCGCACTCCGCCCATTGAGAACCGCGGCGCTTTTCGGCGCCGCGGTTCTACGCGTGTCACATCGGCGGCTTCCGTCACTCCCCCGCCATCGGGCGGGGGTTACCCGACCAGATGGTCGAACTCGCCGTCCTTGACGCCCAGCAGCATCGCCTCGATCTCGGCGCGCGTATAGACGAGCGCCGGGCCGTCGGGGAAGCGGGAGTTGCGGACCGCCACCTCACCGCCGGGCAGCCGGGCGAACTCCACGCAGTTCCCCTGCGAGTTGCTGTGCCGGCTTTTCTGCCAGGCCACCGCGTGGAGCTGGGTCAGCTCCGTCGCGGCCATGCCGTTGTACACGTCATCCACGCCGTACACGTCGTGGTCCACAGGTCGCTCCCCGGGGTGGTGCAGTGGTGCGCTGATGCGCATTGGCACTGGTGTGGCCAGTGATTCCCGTGCTGCCGGTGATGCAGCGGTCAACTGCCCCGGATCATAGCTTCGTTCACGTGCCCCTGCATGAGCGAATGCACCTGCGTCTGCACGGGCAGATGCACGTGCACGAGATGTGATCCCGCAGTCACAGCACTGGGGCACTGGAGAGACGTATGTCGGGGCGGTCCTGTTCCATCGCCGGCTGGGGAGATTCGGTGTCGTCCTGGTTCGTGTCCCCCTGCCCCTCCCTACGGCGGGCGGGTCCCGGCGGTTCAGGGAGCGGGGCCGGTGCGGGCAGGATGGCGGGAAACGAGTGCCCCCGGGGAGGCCGTGGAGCCTCCCCGGGGGCCGGGTGGGGGTGATGGTTCGAGGGTGACGGGTGGCGCTCCGGCTGGGTACGGGACGCCAGGTGCCGGGGGTTCGCCGGTGACCGTCGTCAGCGGGAGGCGTACGGCAGGAGGGCCATCTCGCGGGCGTTCTTGATGGCACGGGCGAGCTGCCGTTGCTGCTGGGCGCTGACGCGGGTGACCCGGCGGCTGCGGATCTTGCCCCGGTCGGAGATGAAGCGCCGCAGCAGGTCGGTGTCCTTGTAGTCGATGTAGGTGATCTTCGCCTGGTCCAGCGGGTTGGGGCGGGACTTGGCGGGCTTGCGCTCCGGCTTGCGGGGCATGGCGGTCAGACCTCCAGGAAGGTGTCGAAGGGGCGCGGCAGCCGTTCCCAGGCGGCGCGGCCTGCGGCGTACTCGGTGTCGGTGAGCAGGCAGGACTCCAGGAGCTGTTCGAGTCCGTCGCGGTCCAGGCCCGGGGAGGTGAAGACGAGGTGCTGGCAGCGGTCGCCGTGCTCCGGATGCCAGTCGAGGGCGGCGGCGGCCCGGCGGACCGGGGGGACCAGGTCCCAGGCGGCGTCCGGCAGCGAGGCGAGCCAGGGGCCGGCCGTCTCCACGCACAGGGCGCCGCCGGCCGCGTCCCAGTGCAGCAGGGTGTCGGGGCGCTCGGCCAGCCAGAACCTGCCGCGGCTGCGGGCGGCCGCGCAGCAGAGGTCCTCCAGTGCCGCGTACAGCCGCTCGGGATGGAAGGGGCGGTGGCGGCGCCAGACGAGGGTGGTGACGCCGTGCTCGTCGGCGTCCGTGGGGAGGAGGGCGCAGGCGGGGTGCTGGGCGGCGGCGGCCGCGTCCACGTCGAAGCCGGCGAACGCTGCCGCGAGCAGGGAGCCGGGGGGCGCCATGGGGGTGATGGTGCGTTCCGGTGTGCGGGTGCGTCGTGGCTGGTCGCGCAGTTCCCCGTGCCCCTCAAAGCCGGGGGGCGCCCCCTGACTTCGGATGGGCACCCGCTGGGCCGTCGGGTGGAGCTGGGCGAGGAGGGCGCGGTCCTCTTCGTCCGCCTCCTGCGAGTCGAGTACGGCCAGGACCGGGGCGTATTCGAGCTGGCGGGCGAAGGTGTCGGCGACCGTGCGCTGGTCGGTGGAGGCCGCGGCGAGGCCCGCCTCGGCGAGGTCGTCGCCGTTGCCCAGGTAGGGCAGGAGGAGGGCGGGGTCGACGGCCGTGATCACGGAGGTGAGGTGCAGGCCGCCGGCGGCGATGACCTCCGCCATGGCCTTCGGCTCCACCGAGTCCCAGAGTTCGACCACGGCCAGGCGGGTCAGGCCCGCGTCGGCCAGGCGCTCCAGTTCGGGGACGAGGTCCTCGCGCAGGGCGCAGCAGGCGCAGTCGTTGACGAGCCGGGTCTCTCCGGTGGAGACGACACCCCCGGCGTCCCGGACGGTCCGGACGACCTTGGCGTCCGGACCGTCGGCGGCGGTGGAGAGGTCGTGGTGCAGCGCGACGCTGCCCGGGACCCCGGCGAGCAGCGCCTCGACGGCGGCCCGCCGGGCGTCGGCGTGCAGCCCGCCGACGATCGCGACAGACAGCTGGTACACGTCGGTCAGCCCCGCTTCTTTCCGGTGCCGTACCGCTTCTCGAACTTCTCCACGCGGCCCGCCGTGTCCAGCACGCGCGCGGTGCCCGTGTAGAAGGGGTGGCTGACGTTCGAGATCTCGACGTCGACCACGGGGTAGGTGTTGCCGTCCTCCCACTCGATCGTCTTCCCGCTCGTCATCGTCGAGCGGGTGAGGAAGGTGTGGTTCGCGGCGCGGTCCCGGAAGACGACGGGTCCGTACGGGGGGTGGATGTCCTTCTTCATCGTCGGTCAGCGCTCCTCTCGGAAGTCGACGTGGCGGCCGGCCCTCGGGTCGAACTTGCGCAGCGTCAGCCGGTCCGGGTCGTTCCGGCGGTTCTTGCGGGTGACGTAGGTGTATCCGGTGCCGGCCGTGGACCGGAGTTTGACGACCGGGCGGAGTTCGTTGCGTGCCATGCTGGTATGTTACTGAAAATGAATTCCATTTGCACTGCCTGATCGAGAGAGGTGCGTCACCTTGTCCGCCCACTGCATGCTGACCGGAGCCCAGCCCGGCTTCGGCAACCGCATCTCGCACTCCCACCGGCGTACGTCCCGCCGCTTCGACCCGAACATCCAGTCCAAGCGGTACTGGCTGCCGAGCGAGAACCGCCACGTGCGGCTCCGGCTGAGCACCAAGGGGATCAAGACCGTGGACGTCATCGGCGTCGAGGCCGCGGTCGCGCGGATCCGCGCGCGGGGGGTGCGGGTCTGATGGCGAAGAAGAGCAAGATCGCGAAGAACGACAAGCGGCGGGAGATCGTCGCGCGGTACGCCGTGCGGCGGGCCGAGCTGAAGGAGGTCCTCCGGCGGCCGTCCAGCACGGACGCCGAGCGCGACGCCGCCCGCCGGGAACTGGCCGCCCAGCCCCGCGACGCGAGCGCGACCCGCGTCCGCAACCGGGACCAGGTCGACGGCCGGCCCCGGGGCTACTTCCGCACGTTCGGCCTGTCCCGGGTGAGTCTGCGGGAACAGGCACACGCGGGGTTCCTGCCGGGGGTGCGGAAGTCGTCCTGGTAGGGAGTTCGGCGCCCCCCGGGGGATGGCGCTCGGCAGCACCCGGGGGCGCGGGGGCTCGGCTCACCGGGGGGCAAGGGCGCGGCGCCCGGGGTTCTGGCGAGCGCCGGGCAGTGCACAGGATGGGTGCCGGATGCGGTGGGGTCAGGCCGTCGTCCGGGTTCTCGCTGCTGGTAGCTTGCCGCTGGCGGTGCGGCGAACGGGGCCGGCCACGGCTTTGGGAGATCTCCAGTGACTACGGCGACTACGGCAAGGCCCGTGAGCAGGGCGTCCTCCGCTCGTCGGCGCGTGCGCGTCGCGGCCGCGGCGGCCGGGCTCTCGGCCGCCCTCGTACTGACCGGGTGCAGCGGTGGCGGCGGCGACTCCGACGCCAAGGAGCCGTCGGCCGCCCCGAAGGCGAGCGACAGCGCGGACGGCGGCGGTTCCACGGACTCCCCCGGCGTCGCGACCGAACTGCAGGGCAACTGGCTGGCCACGACCGACGGCAAGGCGGTCGCCCTGTTCGTCAACGGCGACGAGGTCGCCGTCTTCGTGGGCACCTCGGTGTGCAGCGGCAAGGTCGCCGACGAGGCGGACATGCAGATGATCAGCCTCAAGTGCCAGGACGGCAGCGACGCCCGCACCGAGGGCATGGTGGACAAGGTCGGCTCCAAGTCCCTCACCATCACCTGGGAGGGCGAGGTCGGCCAGGAGAAGTTCCAGAAGGCCGCGGGGTCCCTGCCCTCGGGGTTGCCGACGGACCTGCCCACCGGCCTCCCCGGCGATCTGCCCACGGCGAGCGCCGGATCGTAGATCAGGTCGTAGATCAGGTCGTAGATCGGATCGCGATCGGGCCCGCGGTGGGGGCGGGATCGTAGATCATGTGAGGAACGGGCCGCGGAGCCGCCGGGTTTCGGGGCCCGTTGGTCCTCTCATGTCGTCACCGGCTGTGCTGCGACAGCCACGAACACCACCGGGAACTCCATGCGCACCGCTTCGACCGCCATCGCCGCCGCCCTCCTCGCGGCCCTCACGCTGACCGCCTGCGGCGGGAGCGACGGAGGCGACGGAGGTGGCGGCGGACAGGACGGCAAGACCGGTGCCGCCACTCCCGAGAGCGCGAAGGGGGGCGCGTGCACGGCCGCGCAGGCCGGTTTCGCGCTCGGCCCGAGCAGTGCCGCGCCCGCCGCCGGTGACGAGGGCGGCGTACCGGTCACCGTCACCAACAAGGGAGACTCCGCCTGCACGCTGAAGGGCCTCGCGGGGGTCGACCTGTTCGCCGGGGACAAGTCCTGGGCGCTCAAGCCGCAGGAGGGCGCGTCCCAGGACACCGAGGTGAAGCTGGAGGGAGGTCAGTCGATGACCTTCACCATCACGTACGTGCGCGGGGTCGCCGGGGACGCGGAGAAGAGTGCCGAGGTGGACACGGTGAAGCTGACCCTCCCCGGAGACAGCAAGATCAGCAGCTTCAAGTGGCCGGACCCGGAGGTCGCGGTCAAGTCGGAGAGCACGCTGGAGGCGACGGTGGGGCCGTTCCTGCCGGCGGGCGACTGACCGGCCCGGGGAGTGCGCCACCGCGTGCGTCATCGCGCCCGCCACCGCGTAGGCGACCGCGTACGCCATCCCGTCAGGACGGCAGCCGGGGCCGCGCCCTGACCTGGGCGCGGTCGGCGGCCTCCGCACCCTGCTGCCAGCCGGCCAGGTCGCTGACGCCCCGGACGCGCGTGGTGACCGTGTCCGGGAACATCCGGCCGACCTGCTCGCGGACGGCGACGTCGCGCGCGGCGAGGACGGGCAGCAGGTCCTGTTCCGGGGCGCCCGCCCCGTGCGCGCCCCCGCCCCCGGCCTCCGCCTCGGCCACCTGGGCCTCGGCGACCTCCGCCAGCCGGTCCCCTATGCGGTGCGCGTAGGCGGCCAGGAACGACTGCCGGAAGGTCTTGGTCCGCTTGCGGCCGGACCTGCGCTGGGCCGCCTCCGCCTTCGTCATCGCGGTGGTGGCCTGGACGAGGAGCGAGGTGTGGAGCAGTTCGACCACCTCCAGATCGGCCTCGAATCCCACGACGGTGGAGAAGCCGAGGGCTTCGTTCCAGACGGCCTCACAGCGGTTGGCGCGCGCCACCGCGTCGAGGAGCACGGCCTTGGCCGTCTCATACGGAGGTTCGACGCCGATCCGGCACGCGCCGGGGGTGTCCTTGCTGTGCGCGCGAGCGGCCAGCAGCGCCTCGTCGATGCTGTGCCGCGCCATCAGTTCCTGCGCCTTCGCGCTGAGCGCCTCCGCCTCCTCCGGGAACCCCGTCGCCTCCGCCTTGGCGAGCAACGCGCGGATACGGCCGAGCATGCGCGATTCGGGGTGGGGCGAGTTCTGGGCGCCGCCGGGTGCCTGCGGGCCGTCCAGGGGTTCGAGCGTGGGCAGCCGCAGGAGGAGGCGGTACAGCTCCAGGGCCGTGGTGGCGTACGAGAAGCGGTCCGCGCGGGCCGGGTGGGCGGTCAGTTCCCTGATCTCGTCGAGCTGGGCGGCCCAGCGGGGGCCGGGTGAGCGCCGTTTCGCCTGTCCCTGGTCCTCTTCGTGCTCCTCGACGACCAGCCGCGCGACGAGCGTGACGTGCTCGTCCTCCAGCTCGCGCCGAACGAACCGTACGACGTCGGCGGGCTGCCAGCCGCGCCGCCAGGCCCCGGCGACGAACTCCCTTCCACGCCGGGCCAGTTCCCCGTCGGCCGCGGGGTCGGCGGCGAGCAGGGAGGCGCCGGTGTCGAGGGCGGTGTCGGTGTCGGCGTAGAGGGCCGCCTCGAAGGCGCGGTCCACCGTACTGGTCGTACTCACGTGTTCGATCGTGTCACGAGGTGCCCGGGGGTAGGGCCGGCCCTACCCCCGGGACGCCCTCCAGTGGTCGTGTGCGGGCGGGGCGCGGACGGTTGGCTTGGAGCATGACCACGACAGATACAGCACGAGCGGCAGGGATGGCGGCGGAGGCGGCCCGGGGGGCGGGGGCGGCGGGGGCCGCCGCCGTACGCGTACGGGGCCTACGGCGGTCGTACGGGGAGGTCGCCGCCCTCGACGGGGTGGATCTCGATTTCGGGGCCGGGACCTTCACGGCCGTCATGGGGCCGTCGGGGTCGGGGAAGTCGACGCTCCTGCAGTGCGCGGCGGGGCTGGACCGGCCCTCCGGCGGGACGGTACGGGTCGACGGGGTGGAGCTGGCCGGGCTGAGCGAGCGGCGGCTGACGTTGCTGCGCCGGGAGCGGATCGGGTTCGTGTTCCAGGCGTTCAACCTGCTCCCCTCGCTCACTGCCGCGCAGAACGTGGCCCTGCCGCTGCGGCTCGCCGGGCGGCGGCCCGCGCGGGGGGCGGTGCGCGAGGCGCTGGCCCGGGTGGGGCTGGCCGAACGGGCAGGACACCGGCCGGCCCAGCTGTCCGGCGGGCAGCAGCAGCGGGTCGCGTTGGCCCGGGCCCTGATCACCCGCCCGGCGGTCCTCTTCGGCGACGAGCCCACCGGGGCGCTCGACACCACGACCAGCCGTGAAGTGCTCTGTCTGTTGCGGGAGTTGGTGGACCGGGAGGGCCAGACCACGGTCATGGTGACGCACGATCCGGTGGCCGCCTCGTACGCGGACCGGGTGGTGTTCCTGGTGGACGGGCGGGTGAGCGGGGAGCTGGCCCGACCCTCGGTGGAGGCGGTGGCGGCACGGATGGCGGGCCTGGAGCGGCAGGCCGGCGGCGCCACGGCCGGGACGGTGGCCGGGGGTGTGACGTGCTGACGCTGTCGTCGTTGCGTACGCGGTGGGCCGCGCTCCTCGGCTCGTTCGTCGCCGTGGCGCTGGGGGTCGGGGTGATGACCGCCATGGGGCTCGGGCTCGCGGCGACGCTCGACCCGCCCGCGCGTACGCCGGAGCGTTTCGGTTTCGCGCCGGTCGTGGTGGCGGGCCAGGACAGACTGACCGTCGAGGTGCGGCGGGGGCCGGGGACGGCCCGGGTGTCACAGAAGCTGGCGTATCCACACCCTGTGGACAAACTCTTGGTGGCGGAGCTGCGCGCGCTGGGGCAGGTGACGACGGACGCGGCCGGGCGGGGCCCGGCCGGGCCCGACGCGGTCGGGGTGGACGCGCCCGTCGGTGAGGTGCGGGCGCTGGTCGGGGACCGGGCGCGGGTGCTGACGGGTGACGCGCGGCGGCAGGTGGATCCCTCCTACGAGCGGGACGCGCAGGCGCTGGTCGCCGTGAACTCGCTGCTCGGCACGGCGGGCGGGGTCACGACCTTCGTGTCGGTGTTCGTGACGGCGTCGACGTTCGCCTTCGTGGTCGCCCTGCGGAGGCGGGAGTTCGGACTGCTGCGGATGGCGGGCGCGACTCCCGGGCAGGTGCGGCGGATGCTGCTCGGCGAGGCTCTGGCGGTCGGCCTCATGGCGTCGAGCGCCGGGTGTGCGCTGGGGGCGTGGGGGGCGCCCGTGCTGGTACGGGAACTGGTGGACGGCGGGATCGCGCCGACGTGGTTCGCGGTGCCGGACGCGGTGGTGTGGCCGTACCACGTGGCGTTCTGGACCGGGGTGTCGGTGGCGCTCGCGGGGGCCTGGGCGGCCGCGCGGCGGGCCGGACGGATCGGGCCGGTGGAGGCGTTGCGCGAGGCGTCCGTGGACACCGGGGTGCTGCCGCTGTCACGCCGGGTGATCGGCGCCGCCCTGCTCGCGGGCGGACTGGGACTGCTGGCCTGGAAGGTGGGGACCGACCCCGCCGACCTGCTGAAACGCAAGACGTACACCACGCAGCCGATGCTCCTGGTGACGGCGGCGGCCGCGCTCGCACCGCTGCTCGTGCGGCCCGTCGTACGGCTGGTGGGCGCGGGGCTGCCCGGGGCGACCGGGCTGCTGATCCGGGAGAACGCGGCCACCTCGGTGCGTCGCACCGCCGCCGTGGCCGCGCCGGTGCTGGTGACCGTGGCACTGGCCGGGTCGCTGCTGGGGGCCGCGGGCACGGTGACGGAGGCGAAGGGGGCGGAGGCTCGGGCGCGGACCCGGGCGGACTTCGTGGTGACGGGTGAGGGCCTGCCGGCAGGCGTCGGGAAGGTCCCCGGGGCGACCGTGGCCGGGTCGGCCGCGACCGCCGTGTACACGGTGGAGGAGCGGAGCGCGCTGGTGCGCTCCGAGGCGCGGGCGGTGACGGACGTGCCGGCCTTCGCGGCGGTGTCGCGGCTGCCGGTGGTCGCCGGTGACGTGCGCGATCTCGACGACCGGTCGATCGTCGTGAACGAGGAGTGGGAGCGGCACGGGGTGGGGGACCGGGTGCGGGTGTGGCTCGGGGACGGGCGTCCCGTACGGCTGCGCATCGTGGCGGTGCTCGCGCGGGGCACCGGGGACAACGGCGCGTACGTGACGGCCGCGAACGCCGGCGGGGCCCTCGTGGACCGGGTCGAGGCGCGGGTGGACGGCGGGGCGGACCGGGCGGGGGTCGCCGCGGCGCTGGAGAGGACGACGGCCGGGACCGGCGCGACCGTGCGGCCGGCCGGGGAGTGGCTCGCGGCGAACCGTCCCGGCACCAAGGCGCACACCCGGCTCGGGTTCCTGGTGGTGCTGGGGATCGCGCTCGTGTACGCGGCGATCTCGCTGGCCGGGACGCTGCTGATGGCCACGTCGGCGCGGGGCGCGGAGCTGCGGTCGCTGCGGCTGGCCGGGGCCACGCGGGGGCAGGTGCGGGGGGTCGTGGTCGGCGAGGCGCTGGTCGCGGTCCTGGTGGGGGTGATGCTGGGCGCGGTGGTCACCGCGGTGAATCTGGCGGGCGTGACGGGCGCGCTGGGCATGCTGTCGGCGCCGGTGGGGGTGGCGGTGCCGTGGGGGGTTGCGGGGGCGTGCGTGGGGGCGTGCGGGCTTGTGGCGGTGGTGGCGGCGGGCGGGGCGGTGGGGAGGCGGTGAGTCGGCGAGTCGGCGAGTCGGTGAGGGGTGGGGACGCCAGCCGGGAGGCCTGTGCCGGGGGGTGCCTGTGCGGGGGCGAGTGCGGGTGTGTGGGGGCTGGCCGCGCAGTTCCCCGCACCCCTGGAGGGGGCGGCTGCGGCCGGGCCATCGCTCATGGGTGGCCGGCGGTCAGGGCGCCGACGCCCATCGGGTGGCACTGGGCGTTCGACGTGCGGGTGCGGGGCGTGTGGAGGCTGGTCGCGCAGTTCCCCGCGCCCCTGGAGGGGCGCTCCCGGCCGGGGATTGTCCCAGCGCAACCGCTCGGCGGTGGACGTCGGCGGCCGGGTGCCGAGGACCATCCCTGCACTGTCAACTCAAGGTTGACAGTGCAGGAGTGTCAACCTAGGGTTGACGCATGACGACGAACCCGCGAGTCACCGCGTCCATCCGTCTCGACGAACTCATCGACGCCATCAAGAAGGTCCACCCGGAACCCCTCGACCAGCTCCAGGACGCGGTGATCGCCGCGGACCACCTCGGCGAGGTGGCCGACCATCTGATCGGGCACTTCGTGGACCAGGCCCGGCGCTCGGGCGCCTCCTGGACGGAGATCGGCCGGAGCATGGGGGTGACCCGGCAGGCCGCGCAGAAGCGGTTCGTGCCGAAGGCCGAGAACGATCTCGACGCCAGCCAGGGGTTCAGCCGCTTCACCCCGCGCGCCCGGAACGTGGTCACGGCCGCGCACAACGAGGGCAAGGCCGCCGGTGCCGTCGAGGGGCTGCCGGCCCACCTCGTCCTCGGCCTCCTCGCCGAGCCGGAGGCCCTCGCCGCCAAGGCGCTCGCCGCCCAGGGCGTCTCCCCCGAGGCCCTGCGGCAGGCCGCGACGGCCACCCTGCCGCCGGCCGCCCCCGAGGTGCCCGAACTCATCCCCTACGGCCCCGACGCCAAGAAGGTCCTCGAACTCACCTTCCGCGAGGCCCTCCGCCTCGGCCACAACTACATCGGCACCGAACACATCCTGCTCGCCCTGCTGGAGTTCGAGAACGGACAGGGCGTGCTGAGCGGCCTCGGGGTGACCAAGGAGGCCACGGAGGCGGACGTGACCGAGGCGCTGCGGTCGATCGTGCGGGAGCAGGCCCAGGAGCAGGGCCAGGGCGCGGAGTAGGGGCCGCCCGGCCGTACCTCGGCCGCGTTGTCAGACCCCCCTGTCACACTCGCACCCATGGCCGACAGGTGGGCGCTCGCTCCGGCCGAGGACGGTGGCGTGGAGGTCGCCCCCCTCGGGCCCGACGGGCTGCTCGCGGGGCCCGTGACGCGGGAGGCCGACCTGGCGGGAGCCGTGCGGCGGCGGGCGGACGTCGGGCGGTGGGTGTGGGGGTCCACCTCCGAGATCTATCCGCGGCTGCTGGCCGAGGGCGTCCGCGTGGAGCGGTGCTACGACGTCGAGGACGCCGAGTCCCTGCTGCTGGGGCACGAGGGCCGGCTCGGGGAGCCCCGCTCCGCGGCCGCCGCGCTCGCCCGCCTCCGGCACGCCCCCGTTCCGCCGGACCCGCCCCTGCGCTCGGCCGGCACCGGCGCCCAGCCGTCCCTCTTCGAGCCCCGGCCGGTCCACGTCCCGCTCGCCGACCTCGTCGAGGTGTACGCCGACCAGCAGCGCCGGCACGACGCCTGCGCCCACCCGGACCGGATGCGGCTGCTGACCGCCGCCGAGTCGGCCGGGATGCTCGTCGCAGCCGAGATGAACCGGGCCGGACTGCCGTGGCGGGCCGACGCGCACCGCGAGGTGCTGCGCGAACTGCTCGGCGAGAGGTACGCGGGCGGGGGCGAACCGCGGCGCCTCGCCGAGCTGGCCGAGGAGGTGTCCAGCGCCTTCGGGCGGCGCGTGCGGCCCGATCTGCCCGCCGACGTCGTCAAGGCCTTCGCGCAGGCGGGGATGCGGGTGAAGTCCACCCGCCGCTGGGAGATCGAGAGCGTCGACCACCCCGCCGTGAAGCCCCTCCTGGAGTACAAGCGGCTCTACCGGATCTGGGTCGCCCACGGCTGGTCCTGGCTGCAGGACTGGGTCCGGGACGGACGGTTCCGCCCCGAGTTCCTCGCGCACGGCACCGTCACGGGGCGCTGGGTCACCAACGGCGGGGGCGCCCTGCAGATCCCGAAGGTGATCCGCCGCGCCTGTGTCGCCGACCCCGGCTGGCGGCTCGTCGTCGCCGACGCCGACCAGATGGAACCCCGGGTGCTGGCCGCCATCTCCCGCGACCCCGGCCTCATGGAGGTCGCCGGACGCCCCGGCGACCTCTACCAGGCCGTCTCCGACCGCGCCTTCTCCGGCGACCGCGCGCAGGCCAAGCTCGCCGTGCTGGGCGCCGTGTACGGGCAGACGTCCGGGGACGGCCTCAAGAACCTCGCCGCGCTCCGCCGCCGCTTCCCCCGCGCGGTGCGGTACGTCGACGACGCGGCCCGCGCGGGCGAGGAGGGCCGCCTCGTACGGACCTGGCTCGGGCGTACGTGCCCGCCGGCGGCCGGCGACTCCGACGCGGCGGGCGAGGAGGCGGGGATCCCCCAGGCCGACGAGGGCCTCGCCTCCCCGGAGCAGGGCCGGGGGCACGGGCAGGAGACCGAGTGGGTGCCCGGGTACGCCTCCACCGACTCCCGCGCCCGGGGCCGCTTCGCCCGCAACTTCGTCGTCCAGGGCAGCGCCGCCGACTGGACCCTGCTCCTCCTCGCCGCCCTCCGCCGCACCCTCGACGGGATGGCCGCCGAGCTGGTCTTCTTCCAGCACGACGAGGTGATCGTGCACTGTCCGGCCGCGGAGGCGGACGCGGTCGTGGCGGCGATCCGGGAGGCGTCGGAGCTGTCGGGGCGGCTGGCGTTCGGGCAGACGCCGGTGCGGTTCCCGTTCACCACGGCGGTGGTGGAGTGTTACGCGGACGCGAAGTGAGCGTGTGGGGCGGCGCCGTTCGTCCGGTGCCGTTCGGCGGCGCCCTTCGTCCGGCGCCGTTCGGCGGCGTCCCTCACCCGGCGCGGTCCTTCAGGAGTTCCCTCAGTTCCACCGCCACCGTCGAGTCCGTGCCGTCCAGGACCGCCCGGGCCCGCTCCCATTCGCGGTACGCCTCCCCCTCGCGCCCCTCCGCCCGCAGGAGCAGTCCCCGCTGGTGGCGGGCGAGGCCGACGGCGTACTGGTCGGCCCGGCGTTCGGCGAGGTCGAGGAGGAGGGCGCACTCGTGGGACGCGCGGTCCGTCCGGCCCAGCTCGCGCAGCGCCCGGACCAGACCGAGCCGGGACTTCGACTCGCCCTGCCAGTCCTCGTCGTCGCCGAGGATGCGCAGGCTCTGCTCGAAGTGGCGGACGGCGGCGGCCGGTTCGTCGAGCCGGAGGTGGGCGTAGCCGATGTTGCAGTGCGCGGTGTGCCGGACCACGAGACTGTCGGCGATCTCGCCCAGCGCCAGGCTCCGCTCGTGGTGGGCGATGGCGGCGCGCGCGTCGGTGTGCTTGTACAGGTTGCCGAGGTGGCTGAAGGTCACGGCCTCGCCGTACGGGTCGCCGAGCTGCCGGGACAGCTCCAGGCTCTGCCGCAGCGTCTCCTCGCTCTCCTCGTACCGGCCGAGGCTCTCCAGGACGAGCCCCCGGTTGTTCAGGCAGCGCCGAACGCACGAGACGACCCCGAGTCTGCGCCACAGGGTCAGGCCCTCGTCGTTGAGGGCGAGCGCCTCCGAGGCCCGGCCGGTCATGAAGTGCAGCCCCGCCCGGTCCGTGAGCGCGAACGCCTCGGCCTCGGCGTCCCCGAGCGACCTCGCCGCGCTCAGGGCCAGTCGTCCGAGCACGTCCAGCTCGGCGAGCCGGCCGCCCCGGTGCAGATAGGGGAAGAGATGACGGACGAGGGCGGGGACGAGCGCCGCCGCCGGACCGCCGCCGCGTTCCACCAGCGCGACGATGTTGGGGAGTTCGCGGTCGCCCCAGGCGAATGCCTCCTCGGCGGAGGCGAACGGCTCCTCCGTGGGCGGCGGTTCCGGCGTGGACTCCGTCGTACGGAGGCGTTCGTCGCGTTCGTAGCCGGGCGGGAGCAGCACCAGCAGGCTCTGGCGGGCGCGGGCCGCGTACCAGCGCAGGGCCTGCTCCACGGCCTCGGCGGTGTCGGCCGTGCCGGCGAGTTCGCGGGCGAAGTGGCGTACGAGGTCGTGGGGGACGTACCGGCCGTAGGACGTCTCGTCGAGGAGGGCCACGTCGACGAGGCGGTCGAGGGCGGTCTCGGCACGGAACTCGTCGGTGCCGGTGAGGCGGGCGAGGAGGGGCGCGCCGTACGCGGGCAGGTCCAGGGCGCCGATGCGGCGCAGGGCGTGGGCGGCGTCGCGGTCGGCCTCGCGGTCCGAGGCGCGCAGGGCGTCGTGGGCGACGGCGAGGGAGCGGCGCACGCTCAGGTCGTCGTATTCGAGATGGCGCAGCCTTCCGCCCGTGGCGGTCAGTTGGCCGGCCAGCGCGTCCGGGGTGAGCGCGCGGCGGGCGGCGAGGCGGGCCGCGACGACGCGGAGGGCGAGCGGGAGGCGGCCGGTGAGCGCGACGAGGGGGTGCGTGGCGTCCAGGCCCGCCGCACGGCCGGACGCGGCGCGCAGCAGGGCCGCGCTCTCGTCGTCCGACAGCGGGGCGAGCGGGAAGCGGTGGGCGCCGTCCAGCGCGGTGAGCGGCGAACGGCTCGTCACGATGACCGCGCAGCCGGCGCCCGCCGGGAGCAGGGGGCGTACCTGGGCGGCGTTCGCGGCGTCGTCCAGCACCAGCAGGGTGCGGGTCGGGGCGAGCGTCGAGCGCAGCAACGCGGCCGCCGCGTCGGGGTGTTCGGGGATGCGTCGCGGGGCGGTGCCGAGGTCGCGGAGCAAGGCGGCGAGGGCCTGGGCGGGGGTGAGGGGGGTCATGCCCGGGGTGGCGCCGTGGAGGTTGATGTACAGCTGGCCGTCGGGGAAGTGCTCGGCGAGTTCGTGGGCGAGGTGGAGGGCGAGGGCGCTCTTGCCGACCCCGGCCATGCCACTGAGGACGACGGTCCCCGAGGCTTCGTACGGGCCCCGCCCGAGCGCCTGCCGCAGCTCCGCCAGCGCCTCCACCCGGCCCGTGAAGTGCGCCGGTGGCGGCGGCAGTTGAGCTGGGAGGGGCGGGGCGTCGGAGGGGGTGTCCCCGGCCGGGGCCCCCGGAACCTCCTCGGTGGGGGCCCGCAGGATCTCCACATGGGCGTCGCGAACGGCGGGGCCCGGTTCCACGCCCAGTTCGTCCAGGAGACGGGCCCGGAGGTCCCGGTGGACGGCGAGGGCCTCGGCCTGGCGGCCCGTGCGGTGCAGGACGAGCATGAGAAGGCGGTGGAACGCCTCACGCAGGGGGTGCTCGGCGACGAGGGCGGTGAGCTCGGGGGCGAGCGCGCCGAGCGGGTGCGCCCCGGTGGCGTCCTGGCCAGCCGTGCGGGGCGCGAGGTGGAGTTCGGCCTCGTACCGCCGCTCCAGCAGCAACAGCCGTGCCTCCTCCAGGCGTTGGACGAACGCCTGGGCGCGGGGTTCCTCGGCCGGCAGACCGCCGAGCGGTGTCCCGCGCCACAGGGCGAGTGCGGCGGCGGACTCGCGGACGGTGCGGGCCCAGTCCCGCTCGGCGTGGGCGGCGCGGGCGGCGCGGGCGTGCGCCTCGAAGACGCGGACGTCCAGCTCGCCGTCGTCGACCCGCAGCAGATAGCCCGGCGGGACCGCGCGCAGCCGTTCGGGGTCGTCCAGCAGCCGCCGCAGCCGCGTCACGTGGTTCTGCAGGGACGCCTGTGCGGAGGGGGGCGGTCCGGCGTCCCAGAGCACGTCCTTCAGGGTGTCGACGGAGACGATCCGCCCGGGTTCGAGCAGCAGCGCGACGAACAGGGCCCGCATCTTCCCGCTGCCGACGGACCGTGCGCCGCCGGCGGCGGCCCCGGCCTCGTACAGAACCGGCGGACCGAGCAGTCCGAACCGCAGCCCGTCCCGCATAGAACAGCCGCTGCCTTCCCGCACCGTCGTTCCGGGCCCGCCCCGCGGCGACCCGCCGCCGCCTCCCGTACGGCTCCCCGTGAAACCGTTGGGCCCATGTTAGCGATCCGTTGGCGGGACCTGATGTGATCACTTCATCGGATCCGGCGGCGACGGCGCACGCGTAGACGCGTAGCTCGGGGGAGTGCCGCCGCCGCTGCCGGATCCGGGAACCGCACAAAGCGCTGTGCCCCGGTCGGTGGAGGTGAACGACCGGGGCATTCGTGTGTCGCGAGAGGGCCGGGTCCGGACGCCGGACGCGGCTGTGGAGTCCGGGCCGAACCCGGTGCGCGGGCAAGGCAATTGCCGGGCAAGGCAGTTGGCGAAAGCCCCTTGCGCCAAAGGCGGTGGGGCAAGGCGGTTGACGAAAACCCCTTGCACCGACGGCCGTTGAACAAGGCCGTCGAAGTGGCCCTACAGGACCGGCGGCCGTCCCAGCCTCGTCAGGCGCCACACCGTCCGCCAGCTCATGGGCCGCCGTTCGCCGCCCGACTCGCGCCAGCCCTCCACGAACCCGCCGAACCACGCCTTCAGTCCGCCCGCCGAGCGCGTCCGCAGCAGGGTGATGAGGACCCACACCCCCAGGTGGACGGGGATGAGCGGGAGCGGGAGGCGGCGGCGGGCGAGCCAGACGCGGTTGCGGGCGTTGACGCGGTAGTAGATGGCGTGCCGGGCCGGTGAGGTCTTCGGGTGCTGGAGGAGCAGCTCGGGGGCGTACAGCACGGTCCAGCCGGCGTCGAGCGCCCGCCAGGCAAGGTCGGTCTCCTCGTGCGCGAAGAAGAACTCGGCGGGCCAGTCGCCCGTCTCACCGAGCATGGCCATGGACAGGGCGTGTCCGCCGCCGAGGAACCCGGTGACCGGTCCGCCGCGCATCGGGTCCTTGGCGCCGACCCTCGGAACGTGCCGCCGCTGGGTCTCGCCGTGTTCGTCGGCGATCCGGAACCCGACGATGCCGAGGCGGGGATCGGCGACGTACAGGTCCCGTACGCGGCGCAGCACATCGGCGTCGACGAGCAGGCCGTCGTCGTCCAGTTCGACGACCACATCGACGTCGCCGAACTCCCGCAGCCGTTCCAGGGCGACGTTCCGGCCGCCGGGGCAGCCGAGGTTCTCGTCCACCTCGATGAGCGTGACCTCGCCGGGCAGGCCGAGCCGGTCGGCGAACTCGGGGAGGGGGCAGCCGTTCCCGACGACGACGATCCGTGCGGGCGCGACGTCCTGTTTGGCCACCGAGGAGAGCAGCGCGTCCACCTCGGCGGGCCGATTGCCCATCGTCACCACGGCGACAGCGACCCGCGGCCCGGCCTCCACCACGACACCCACCCCATCCGGTTCACGACCGCCGACGACCGCCGGTCCGCACGCCGTCTTCCACGGCGTGTTCACGGCCGGGATGCTAGCCGTTCACGTCGGGTCCTTCGCACCGACTCCCCGGATTGGGGAGGGGCGGCGGCCCGCCGCCCCTCCCCCGCGGCCTGCCGTGCGGGCAGGTCAGGCCCGCAACGGGTTCGCACGCACCGCCGCCATCAGGTACCAGGCCGTGGCGCCCGTGTGCCGGTACGGGTAATAGCCGAAGCCGAAGCCCGTGTCGAGGGGGCTGCTGGCGGAGACGACACCGGAGCGGGCGGGGAGAGCACGGCCGCCGACGGTCTGGGCGGTGCCGAGGTGGTCCTGGGCGCTTTCGAGGGAGGCGATCAGGCGCCGGGCGCGGGCCTCGTCGCCGCGCGCGCCCCGGTCGCGCAGGGCGAGGGCGAGATGCGCGGTGCCCTCGAACCAGACGCCGTTGCGGTTCGGCCTGGGCTGGAACTCGGCGATGGGCGCGTCCTCGTTCGCGAGGAGACTGGCGGAGCTGAAGGTGACGCCCTCGTACGACTGCCCGGCCGGGACCGTGCTGTTGCGGCGCTCGGCGTGGTCGAGGACGGCCAGTTCCCGGGCGGCCCAGTCGAGGGAGCGCGCGTACCGGCCGGAGTCGAGCGCGAGGTGGGTCCAGGTCTGGGTGTCCTCGGGGATCGGGGACCTGTTGACGGTCACGCCGTCGTTGGTGCCGGTGTAGAAGAAGCCGCCCGTCGCTCCCCGGGACGGCTCCCACATCCGCTTCACGAAGGCCTCGGCCCGAGCGCGCCGCTCCCACCACACCCGGTCACCGGTGAGCCGGGCCAGCCGCCCGAACAGGCAGACCAGGTCGGTGTTGTGCTCGGTCGAGGTGAACGGCAGCTTCTCGTTGGCCCCGTTCACACCGAACTTGTACCCGCCGAGGGGCTCGTCGGTACGGCCGGTGCGCTCGATCCACCGCCCGATCCGCACCGCGGCGGCGAGGAACCGCCGGGCCCCGGTCCGCCGCGCCAGCGCGCTCAACGCGATGCCCGCCCAGGCCATGTCCCCCACGGCCGTCCCCGTGAAGCCGAACTGGGTGCCCACGTTGGCCGTCCCGTCCGCCCGGACGAACCCGTCCGGCTGCGGCACGCCGTCGTAGTAGACGTACGGCCCGACGTTGTACGCCTGGCGCAGCCGTCCGTCGTCGTACGCCGGGTCGTGCTCCTGCGCGTAGATCAGCGCGTCGCCGAGCGCCACCGCCCTGGCCCGCCCGTCCGCCGTGCGCACGGCGAGGTGGGCGAGGATCGCCAGCGCGTTGTCGTACGTGAACGCCGTGCTGAACAGGCCCGCCTGGTCGGTGTAGCTCTGGGTCAGCCGGACGGTGCCGTGGTCGGGGTAGGCGTCCATGGCGGCGGCGAGGAAGGCCTGCCCGCGCCGCGGGGCCGAGGTCCCGGACGCCGTCCGGGGCGCCGCGTGGGCCGTACCGGAACCGAGGGCGGCGAGCGCCGCCGCGGCCCCGAGACCGGTGCCGAGGAGCGCCCGGCGTCCGAACTCCGGTGCCGGGCCGGGTCTGCCGGTGGCACCGGTCATGCCGGTGCTGTCGATGCTGCCGGTCATGGATCTCCCTAGGGGTGCGGGCCTGGAGGGCGCGCCCGGGGTCGCGTTCTGAGAGCGCTCTCAAGCGGGTGGGGGCTCATTCTGGCGGGGCCGCGGGGGTGGGTCAACGCCCTTGCCCTCCGGGCTGGTTGCAGCAGGGGATTCGGGCTCCGGGGGCGCACGGGACACGGCCGTCCCGCGCACGTCCTGGGTGCGCGGGACGGCCCCGTGATCCTGGGCCCGGTACGCGGACTCCGCGACGCGGACTCCGGCCCCGGATCCCGGAACCGCGAGGCCACTCCTCCACGACAGAGACCTCACGGCCGCGGCCCGCCGGATGCCCCGGCGGGTGCCGGACACCACTGTCCGCTCCGCCGGGCCAACGCCGGTGCAGGTGAGGGCCAGGTCAGGGACAGGCAGGGCAAGGGGGCGTACAACTTTCGGCGCGCGGGGCCTCGTGTCCTGCCGGTGGGTGCGCCTCGTCCGGCGGTCGTGTCGCTGTGCTGCGTCTACGTACTGCACACCCTCCGCAGCGCCGGCCGCCGGTCCGTCTGGGTGGCCGCTACCTTCTGTACGTCTGCCAGGAGGCCCGGTACGTCGGTGTCGTCGCCGGCCGCCGCGCGGGCGATGGTCAGGAGGACGGCCTCGTAGAAGGCGTCGCGGACGGCGGGGGGCATGACGTCGGAGGCGTCGAGGCAGCGGGGGCCCGTGCCGGTGAGGCGGTCGGCGATCTGCTGTTCGACGGGGCGGTCGCGCGGTCGCACCCGGCGGTTGGCCGAGAAGACGTCCGCCGCGTCGGCCCACTGCTGCTGGCCCTCCCGCGAGGCCAGCCGTTCGATCAGGTCGCGGGCCTGCGGGCGGTCGCTGAACAGCGCGGCGAAGTCGCCGGTCACCTCGTGGGCCCGGACCCGGTAGGCGCCGCCGGGCAGTAGGGGTGCGGAGTCCATCAGGGCCACCCGCCGCCGCTCGTCCCGGTAGAAGGAGCGGGCGAAGGAGCCCTGGTGCTCCAGCGCGCAGTTGTCCGTACCCTCGAAGAGCAGGCCGTACCCGTCGGGTGGGCCCCGGTGATCGGTGAGCAGGGCCCGCCTGGCCGCCTTCTCGTCCTGGCGGAGCAGCCCGGCCCACGCCTCCCACGCGCCCCGCACCTCCTCTCCGGTCCACGGCACGCCGGCGTCGCCGAGCGCCCACCTGCCGTAGACGTCCGGGCCCTCCCGTTGCAGCACGAGGTCCTCGATCCAGTCGCTGCCGGGCCAGCCGGACGCCCCGTCGTCGCCCATCCCGATGCACCAGCGCTCCAGCGGGGCGGGCGAACCGGCCGGACGCTCACCCTCGCGGTACCAGACGATGCTCTTGAGGTCCGCCTTGACCGGCACCCAGTACGCGTTCTGCGAGGGCTCGTTCACCGGCTGCCACGGGGCCCCGTACTCCTCCTCGGCGTAGAGGCCGTTCAGCGGCTTGAGGCGGCCCTGGGCGGCGTACTCGGCGAGTTCGCCGACGCCCGGCATGATCGCGATGTCGGGCGGCTCCCCCGACTGCACCTTGGACAGCAGCACCTCGCGCTGGGCGGCGGTGCCCTGGTACTCGAAGGGGACACCGAAGCTCCGCAGCACGTCCTCGAACTGTTCGCCCTGCTCGTCGGTCCACGGCCCGAGGACGGTCACCGGCTCGTCCTCCTGCTGCGACCAGACCGCCACCATGCTGCCCGCCGAGACCAGCAGCAGCGCCACCAGCAGCGCCAGCACCTTGAACCGGCGGGTCACCGTCGCCTCCAGTAGTCGCTGTCGAGCCGGAGTCCGAGCCCCACCACGGGCAGGACGACGAGCAGCAGGCCACCGGTCAGGGTGCCCTGGTACACGCGGTCGGTCCAGGTGTCGTCGGCCAGCACGTCCCGGACGTCCTCGGACCGCTCCGTGACGGTCTGCTGGAACCTCTCCAACTCCGCTCTGTCACCCTCCCGTTGGGAGACCTCGGTGATCTCCCGCAGCCCCCCGGCCACCCGGTCGAGGCCGGCCTGCGCGGACGACATCGTCAGCAGCGGCACGATCCCGAGCAGCGCGGTCAGGGCGAGGGCCGCCAGCAGGTACGGGTTCCAGTCGCGGCCGCAGCGGTCGCGCAGCACGAACAGCGCGGACAGCAGGGTCAGCGCCAGGGCCAGCAGGGCGAGTTCGGCCAGCCACCAGCCGCCGCGCTGCAACCACCCCTCGGTCGCGGTGACCTCGGCGTGCCTCGTCTGGATCCGCTGCATCTCGTCCAGGCGGGGTACGAGTCCCACGCTCCCGCGCAGGAGCAGCGAGTGCGCCTCGGCGAGCTTCTGGTCCCGCATGAGCGGCCGGTCGTGGTACATGACCGTACCGAGGTTGAGGGAGTTGCCGTAGGTGGCGAGCAGACCGTTGACGGTGCTCAGGTCCTGGTCCGTACGGTCCGCGATCCTGGACAGCCCCTGGTCGGCGGCGGAGAGCTGGGCCCGGTACAACTCGCCCGTGCCCGCGACGTCGGCGAGTTCGGAGGCCACCAGCGCCCGGGCCTCGTGGTCGGCGCGCAGCACCGCGAGACGGGTCGCGGCGAGCCCCTGTACGGCCGGCGCCTCCTCGGTGGCCAGCGTGTCCGCTCCGCCCTGGATCTTTTGGCAGGACACGAACAGGGCGCCGGCGGCCACGAGCGCGCACACCGCCAGGACCAGCAGATGCGCCTCCAGCAGCCACCGCGTGCGCCGCCCGCGCAACCGCGCGCGCCAGAAGGCTCCGAGGGAGTACGGCGCGTGGCGCCGGCCCGGGAGGTACGAGGAGCGCGGGGCGGCCGAGGAACCCGGGGCGTACCGGGAGTGCCCTGTGGTCACAGCAGTTTCTCCCCGCAGGCGACGCAGTGGCGGGCCTCGGCCCCGGCCGGGGTGGCGCACCTCGCGCAGCGCGGGCCCGGGAGTGGACCGGCGCCGTCGGTCAGCGGCACGGGACGGGACCCGGCGCGCAGGATCATCGGGCCGAGCGTGTCGGCGTCGACGGCGCTCCGCAGCCGGACCCGGCCCGCGGGCGCGTCCTCGATGTCGGCGACCGCGCGGATCTCGTCCAGCACCCAGTCCGTGCCGAACCGGTCCGCCAGCCGCGCCGCACGCCCCAGGTGGCCCCGGGCGGCCTCCCGCCGCTCCTCGCCGAGGGCGACGAGTCCCCGGCGCAGGGCCTCCCGCATCACGGTGGTGGACTTCTGGTCGCGCACACTGGCGGCGCCCGTCGGCAGGTCGGGCGGCGGGGGTCCGGGGTGGTGCCAGCGGGCGGTGACGGCCGCGTGGACGTCACCGACGGAGACCATGGCGAACTGCAGGTACGTCTCCAGCGGGTCGTGGTCGGCGTCGGCGACGAGGGTGAGGAGGTAGTCGCGTCCGCCCTCCTCCCACTGGTACGTCGGGAAGCTCCACCGGTGCGGACGGCCGGGCTGGGGCAGCCCGCCGAGGCGGTGCGGCCGGGGCGCCTTCTCGTTCAGCGCGACCTGCCGCACCGAGGGCCGTACGGTCACCTCGATCGGCAGCTGCGGGGCGTGCACCCGGCGCAGCCGCCGGATCGCGGCGGTGACCGCCGTGCCGAGACCGTCGTCCACGAACTCGGCGGTGCCGTGCAGCCGTTCGGCGAGCGCGAGCAGCGGTTCGGGGGTCCAGTCCGCGCCCACGGCGAGGACGTCGCAGGTGAAGTGCCCGGCGCACGCGTCGAGTTCTTCCTCCAGACGGGTCTCGCCGGGGGCGCTGCTGCCGTCGGTGATCAGCAGCAGATGGCGTACGGACAGGGGGCGGGCGGCGAGCAGGGTGCGTGCCCTGGCGGCCCAGGCCGCGTATCCGGCGGGGCGCGGGCCGTCCCGGTGCAGCGGGATCGCGCCCATCGCGAAGGCGGCCCGGCGTTTCTCGCGCGCGTCGGCGACGGCCCACTCGGTGTCGCCCCCGGGGTGGCACCGGACGGGCTCGGGGCCGGCGCCGAGCACGGTGAAGGAGATGCCGTCGGGCAGGGCCCGCAGCGCGGCCGGCAGGGCGTGCCGGACGGCCGCCCGGAGGGGCTCGGCGACATCGACCGCGATGATCACGGCGAGTTCGATCGCGGGCAGCTCCGCCGGCGCGCCGCCGGCGCTCACCTCGACCCGCAGATGCGCCTCGATCTTCGCGCTGCGGTGCGGACGCAGATCGCGGCCGAGGTCGACGCGCAACCGGATGTCCGGCCGCGACGGCCGCCCGCTTCCCTGCCGCGCCGGGTGCCGGCTCGGGGGCGGGTGCGGGTGTGGGGGCGGGCCCAGGTGTGAGGGCGGGCTCTGGTGCGGGGGCGGGCTCTGGTGCGATTTCAGGTGCGGGTTCAGGTACCCGCCGGGGTCTCCGCCCACGTCGTGCGTCACCGTTGCCTCCTCGTCGTCACCGTCGCCGCTCCCTCGTCTCCGGCGCCGCCCCTGCCGTCACCTTCGCCTCCCCTTCCGTCACCTTCGCCCGTCACCTTCGCCGCGCCTGCCGTCACCGTCCGACGGGCCAGTGCCGCGCGTACCGCGGCGCGGCGTTCGCGCCCCCTCCGCTCCCCCATACCCCGCTCGGCCGCACGCCCTCAGACCACCGTCTGCGGCCGGACCGCCTGCAGCAGGTCCACCAGGTGTTCGTGGGTGGCGGCCGATCCGTCGTGCCGGGCGGCCAGTTGGCGGTAGTGGGACTCGATCCGCTCGCGCAGCCTGCGCTCCCGCGCGCTCAGGTGGCGCAGGCCGCGGGGGTCGAGCCGGGCGCCGCCGCGGGGGCCGGGATGGTCGTCGCGGCTGTAGAGGGCGTCGAGTTGCCACTCGTGCAGCTCGGTGCTCAGGCGCAGCGCCTCGTCCTCGGACAGACCCGGGACCCCGGCACCGGGCTCCCGGCGTACCAGGCCGCGCAGTTCGGTCAGCGCCGCGTCCACCTCGCTCGGCTCGGGCAGCGGCGCGGTGTCCCGGGGCAGCCGGGCCGCGCGGATCCGTAACGAGGCGATGCGGGTGACGGTGTGGTCCAGGGTCCCGGGGCGGACCCGGTCGAGCACGTCCAGGGCGGCCCGGCGGTCACCGGCACGGAGCGCGAGCCGGGCGAGGCCCAGGGCGGCGCCGCCGTGGGCGGGGTTGCGGGCGAACACGGCCTCGTACAGCTCCTTGGCGGTGGGCCCGGCCGTGTCGTCGCCGAGCCGCTCCCCGCAGTAGGCGAGGGCCAGCTTGGGCGCGTACTCACCGGGCAGTTCGAGGCGGACCTTGGTGAAGTGGCTCTTGGCCGCGGCGATCTGCCGCGGGTCGTCGTCCAGATCGGCGCGGCGCAGCGCGACCAGGGCGCGGTGCCACTCCAGCCGCCACCGGCGCACGGCGGACGGCCCCGGCAGGGAGTCGGCGGTGTCGAGTTCCTCCTGGGCCCGCTCCAGGTCGTCCCGTGCGTCCCGGCCCAGCAGGACACGGACGTTGTGCAGACGGATCTCCACCGAGGGCGGTTTGCCGTCCTCCTGGTCGAGGAGGCGGCCCGGGTCGTAGCCGCTGCTCACCTCGAAGCGCGTGGTCTGCGGGTCGCCCGGGTAGCGCCTGGGCACCGGCAGCCGCCGGGCGATCTCGGTGGGGGTGGGCGCGCCGAGGTCGAGGGCGGGGGCCAGCGGCGGGTCGTAGCGGTCGCGGCGGGGGCGCTCCAGCCAGTGCTCGATGCCGGGGACGGTGCCGAGGCGGGCGCCGAGCAGTTGCGGGGACGGCCAGAAGTAGTCGGAGGGTTCGGGCGGGTCGCTCTTGCCGCGCAGGGCGCGGATCTCCCGCAGGGCACCCCGCAGTTGGCCCGCCATCTCCCGGGCGTCGACGAAGCGCAGGCCGGGGTCGGCGCGGGTGGCGCGGTCGACGACACCCCGGAAGGAGGCCGTGCCGAGGCCGGGCACCTCGTCGACGGCCCAGCCGGCGAGTTCCCGCAGGGTGACCCCGACCGTGTGCAGGTCGTGGGCGGTGGTGGGCATGGGTGAGGACGCCGTCTCGGGAGCCATGTAGTCGGGGGTGACGTGGGCGGGCGGCTGACTCTGGCCCTGTTCCCGCATCCCGCCGAGGTCGATGACCTTGACACCGTCTCCGTGGTGGACGACGTTCGAGGGCTTCATGTCCCCGTACACGAAGACCCGTTCGCCGCCGGCGTGCAGATGGACGAGGGCTTCGAGGATCTGACAGCCGTACGCGGCGACGTGCTCGATGTCGAGGACGGACTCCCCGCGCCGGGTCTCCTTGACGACCTTCTCCAGGGTGCCGTCGCCGACGTCGTCCATGACGATGTAGCCGCCGGTGACCTGCCCGCTGTCGTCGCGCCGGGCGACGAAGTCGCGGATCTGGACGATGCGGGGGTGCCGGATGGCGACGAGGTTGCGGCGTTCGACGTCGGCGAGCCGGGCCCCGTCCTGCTCGTAGCGGTTGAGCATGCCCTTGACGGCGACGACGTCTCCGAGATGGGTGTCCTCGGCGAGATAGACCCAGCCCTGGCCGCCGTGCGCGATGGGCCCGAGGATCCGGTACTGGTCGCGCAGCACGTCTCCCGCGGCGAGTTCGGGCCGGTACGAGTAGGGCACGCCGCAGGCGGGGCAGTACCCCTCGACCGGCACCCGGCCCACCGTGTAGGGCGGCGCGAAGGTGATGCCGCACTCGGGGGACGAGCAGCCCATACGGACCCGCAGCGGTGCCTCGGGGTGGATGAGGCGTTCCCGCGCGGGGCGCGGCGCCCGCTCGGGCAGCGCGAGCAGTTCCGCGGGGCCGAAGTCGCGCGGGTCCTCGGGCAGGGCGGGCAGCCGGGGGCCGTCCTGAGCCCGCCCGCACACGGCACAGTGCCCGGTGGGCAGGACGCTGCCGCCGCAGGGTGCGCCGGTGAAACGCCGGTGCGGGCAGGACGCCCCGCGCTCGCGGTCCGGCGTCGGCGCGGACGGGGGCGGCGGAACGGGCCGCGCGGGCGGCTCGGGCGGCTCGGGCTGGGCCGGCGGGACGTGCGGTGCGGACCGGGCGGGTGGTGCGGCCTGAGCAGATGCCGCGGGCTGGACGGGTCGTGCGGGCGGCTCGGGCTGGAGGGGTGGTGCGGGCTGGACGGGTCGTGCGGGCTGGGCGGGCGTCGCGGGCTGGACGGGTGGTGCGGGCTGGGCGGCAGCACCCTTGTCCGGCCCGGCACCGTGCCCCGCACCCGCGCCCGGCTCCGGCCCAGCGCCCGCCCCCGGCTCCCGTTCCGGCTCTGCTCCGGCCCCCGCACCCGCCCCCGGCCTCATGTCGCGTCCCCGGAGCGCCGCAGGTCACCGCGCAGGGTTCTGATCAGTTCGCGCAGCCGGGCGAGCCGCCCCTGCGGGTCCTGGCCCATGGTGGTCTCGTCGATCAGACGGCGCTCGGCCCGGCGCCGGTCGGCCGTCTCGGTCATCGAGCCGAGGGAGGCGCTGTCGACGACACCGTGCCGGACCGCACGGCTGAACTCGGCGCGCTCCAGCCGGGCCAGGAGCGTGTCCGCGTGGGCGAGGAGCGCGGGTTCGAGGAGCAGGTCACGGGCGGCGGTCCAGCCGGTGCCGCCCTCGTGACGGAAGACGAGCAGCAACCGGAAGCCGAACGACCGTAATCGCGCGAGGAGTTCGATCAAGGGTCCCGGCTCCGGCTCCTCGTCGAGGCCGTCGACGAGGACGGTGACCGGGCCGCCGGGCACCGGGGCGGCCGTCCGGGCGGGCCGGGGCCGGGTGCCGAGCAGCCAGTCCCAGTAGGCCAGGTACTGGCCGGGTGGAAAGGCGATGTGGCCCAGGGCGTGGTCGGCCAGGTCCGGCCTGCCGGACGCGCCGCCCCGGTGGACGAGCGCGGCCCGGTGCGCCAGGTGTCCCAGGGAGCGCTCCTTGCCGCTGCCCGGAGGCACCACGGTGATCTTCACCGGTTCCTCGTCGGGGTCGTCGAACCACCGGGTCAGCCGTTCCTCGAAGTCGTGGTCCCAGGCGTGCGGGCCGCTCAACTCGCGGATCGGAGGCGAGAGTTCGGCTATGCGCTCGACGGGGATCAGGTACGAGAAGGCGAGCCGGTTGTTCTCGGGCAGCAACTCCCCCATGTCCCCACGCCAGCTGACGACCAGTCCGACCACACGCGCGGGGTCCCCCTCGCCCGGCCGTGTGCACACGGCGGCGCCGCTGAAGCCCTTGCGCACGACCTCGGCCTTGGTGACGGCGTCCAGTTGCACCCGCTCACCGCTGACCCCGCCGATCCGGCCCCACAGGGACATGCCGTCGTCGAAGCCCTCCGCGTACCCGGTGGCGGACACCTCCGCCCCGCCCCACAGCGCGGACTCCAACCGGGCGGGACGCGCCCGTGGCCGGGGGCTGTCCAGCCGGAGGACGGCGACGTCCTCACCGCCCCCGGGAGCCTCGGGCAGCCAGCCACCGGGGGCGACGCGCGCGGACACCGGTTCCAGGTCACCGTTCTCGGCGAACTCCAGCCACATCACGGCGTCCGGCTCGCGCACCACATGCGCGCAGGTCAGCGCCGTGTGCTGGTCGACAAGCACGCCGGCGCCGCAGATGGGTCCGTCCGCGCCCCCGCGCCGCAGCCTGAGCCTCCAGTCCGCACGCAATTCCCCCATGCTGCCTCACACTACGCGCGGGGCATCGTGCGTCCCTAGACTCTGTGACCCACGGATGTTTCCGTAACCCACCGACTCCGTGGCGAACTTGGATCGACCGGTCAACGCGACAGGACGGGATGGTGACATGGGCGAACCCGAACCGGTCGGCCTCGCGGAGGCCATCGGCACGGTCCGCGCGGAGCTGGCCAGGGCGCAGGCCGAAGGCGCGGCGAGCGACTGGCGGTTCAGTGTGGAGCAGGTCAGCCTGGAGTTCTCGGTCCAGTTCCACCGGGGCGGTGATGGCGGCGCGGGCCTGCGTCTCGGCGTCGTCGAGGCCCGTCTCGGCGGCTCGGTGAGCCAGGACTCCACCCACCGCGTCCAGGTCGACCTCAAGCCCCTCCCCGGCCCCGGCGGCCACCACCACGAGGTGAGCCGCGAGGCCCGCGCCACCCCGGGCCACCCCGGCCCGCCGGAGGGCTCCCTCGCCCGCGACGACCCGCCGACGGGCCCCTAGGGGCCCGCCCGAGGGCCACCTCAGGACCGTCCCAGGGCTGTCGCCGCGGATGGGCCGGCGCAGACGCCGGGCGATGACACGTCCGACGTGACCGGGTGCAGACGTACGTCTCGTCGCCGACCTCCCCGGGGAGCATGTCCCGTCCCCTGCAGCACCTCGTCGCGCGGGGGCTGCCGCCGGCCGGCGGCGGGCACGGAAAATGCCGCAACCGGTCCGGTGCCGCCCCGTACGATCAGCCGACATCCGTCAGCCGGGCCGGGGAGTGAACCAGAATGACGTACCCACCGGACCCGCGGCACGTCGAGCACCCCCAACGACTGGACCAGGGGCACCCGTTCCGCCAGTGGAAGACCTGGCGCGTCCCCGGCACCGGCCTGACCATGACCGGTTACTCCCGCGCGAACGACAAGACCTTCTTCCACCTCCCCGAACTGCGCTGCTCCCTCGACGCCGGGCTGGCCGAGGGCCGGCAGGTGGAGGCGGTGCTCCTGACCCACACCCACCTCGACCACTCCAAGGACCTGGACTATCTCGCCTCCAGGGACGCCGGGGTGGACATCTATCTGCCCGCCGCCGAACCGCACGCGGCGGCCTACCTGCGCGCCGCGAGCGAACTGAACCACGGGGCCGGCTTCGACGCGTCCCGCGCACCGGACTGCCGTCTGCACGGTGTGCGTCCGGGCGCGGAGTTCTCCGTGGGCCGCCGCGGGGAGTACGCGGTCCGGGTCGTCGAATGCCTGCACAAGGTGCCGTGCGTGGGCTACTGCTTCGCGGAGAAGAAGACCGTCCTGAAGCCGGAGTACGAGGAGTTGAAGGCGTCGATGGTCGCCGCCGGCCGGGCGGGTGAGTTCGGCCGGATCATCGCCGAGCGGCGCAGGGAGGGCCCCGGCACGGTCGACCAGGAGATCCGCCGCCCCGCCTTCGCCTTCCTCGGCGACACCCACCCGAGCGTGTTCGCGCGCAACCCCTGGCTGTTCGACTACCCGGTCGTCATCACCGAGTGCACCTACCTCGACGACGGACAGCTCAGCCGGGCGCGGCAGGTCGGACACACCGTGTGGAGCGAACTGCGTCCGGTGGTCGAGGCACATCCGGAGACCCTGTTCGTGCTGACCCACTTCAGCCTGCGCCACTCCGACCGGGAGGTCGTCGAGTTCTTCCGGCGCGAACGGGAGAGGGGCGGGGCCGGACATCTCGGCAACGTCGTGCTGTGGGCCCACGCCGAGAGCCATCTGCCCGAGCAGCACCAGAAGCGGGGGTGACGGGCCGGCCGGCTTCGGGCCGTGGCCGGCCCGTCCGTCACCGTGCGGCGACACGCCACCTCGCGGCGGGCTTCGTGGGACGCGCGTCCCACGAA
>NZ_JBHVDD010000034.1:0-82117 GCF_042802995.1 Streptomyces sp. NPDC057438 | reverse complement strand
GCCGCGCCCCATGCTTTTCAGACATCAGGGGCGCGGGGAACTGCGCGACGAGCCCCCACCGGGCCGCAGCCGACGCACGACGAAAGGGCCCCCTCCATGCGGAGAGGGCCCCTTCAACAAACAAGGCTCAGCGCCAGCTGTGCGGCGCCCGGAACCCGGGCTCGCGCTCCAGGCGGCGCCACCCCGCGCGCAGGCGGCCCCGGTGGACCGGGACGGTCTCGGGCTGGGCGGCGGCGCGGGCCAGGAGCAGCGCGGTGATCGCGGCCACTTCCTCGGGCTCGGCGTGACCCTTCTCGACGCGAATATCAGGCAGCTTCATGGAAGTCAGTCTCCGTGGATGAGGTTTCCGCAGGGGTACCGCGAGGCAACCGACGGGTTACTGCGGCGGGTTGCCGTGCTTGCGGGACGGCAGGTCCGCGTGCTTGGTGTGGAGCATCGCGAGGGAGCGGATGAGGATCGCGCGGGTGTCCGCCGGGTCGATCACGTCGTCGACGAGGCCACGTTCGGCCGCGTAGTACGGGTGCATCAGCTCGGCCTTGTACTCCTTGACCATCCGGACCCGCATCGCCTCGGGGTCCTCGGCCTCGGCGATCTGCCGCCGGAAGATGACGTTGGCGGCACCTTCGGCGCCCATGACGGCGATCTCGTTGGTCGGCCACGCGTACGTGAGGTCGGCGCCGATGGACTGGCTGTCCATGACGATGTAGGCACCTCCGTACGCCTTGCGCAGGATCAGGGAGATCCGGGGCACGGTGGCGTTGCAGTACGCGTACAACAGCTTGGCGCCGTGGCGGATGATTCCGCCGTGCTCCTGGTCGACGCCCGGGAGGAACCCGGGGACATCCAGCAGCGTGATGATCGGGATATTAAAAGCATCACACATCTGGACAAAGCGCGCAGCTTTTTCGGATGCCTCGATGTCCAGGACGCCCGCGAGGGACTGCGGCTGGTTGGCGACGATGCCGACCACCTGGCCGTCGAGACGGCCCAGCGCGCAGATGATGTTGCGGGCCCAGCGCTCGTGGACCTCCAGGTAGTCGCCGTCGTCGACGATCTCCTCGATGACCTTGGTCATGTCGTACGGCCGGTTGCCGTCGGCCGGGACCAGGTCGAGCAGGACGTCGCTGCGGCGGTCGACCGGGTCGGAGGGCTCCACGCGCGGCGGGTTCTCGCGGTTGTTCTGCGGGAGCATCGACAGGAGGTAGCGCACCTCGGCGATGCACGTCTCCTCGTCGTCGTAGGCGAAGTGGGCCACGCCGGACGTCTCGGCGTGCACGTCCGCGCCGCCGAGGCCGTTCTGCGTGATCTCCTCGCCGGTGACCGCCTTGACGACGTCCGGACCGGTGATGAACATCTGGGACGTCTCGCGAACCATGAACACGAAGTCCGTGAGGGCCGGGCTGTAGGCCGCGCCGCCCGCGCAGGGGCCGAGCATCACGCTGATCTGCGGGATGACGCCGGAGGCCCGGGTGTTGCGCTGGAAGATGCCGCCGTAGCCGGCGAGCGCGGAGACGCCCTCCTGGATACGGGCGCCCGCGCCGTCGTTCAGCGAGACCAGCGGGGCACCGGCCGCGATGGCCATGTCCATGATCTTGTGGATCTTCGTGGCGTGGGCCTCGCCCAGCGCGCCGCCGAAGATGCGGAAGTCGTGGGCGTAGACGAAGACCGTGCGGCCCTCCACCGTGCCCCAGCCGGTGACGACACCGTCGGTGTACGGCTTCTTGGCCTCCAGACCGAATCCGGTGGCCCGGTGCCGACGCAGCTGCTCGACCTCGTTGAACGAGCCCGGGTCCAGCAGCAGCTCGATGCGCTCCCGGGAGGTCAGCTTGCCCTTGGCGTGCTGCGCCTCGGTCGCCTTCTCGCTCGGGCCGGCCAGAGCCTGGGCACGGATCTCGTGCAGTTCGGCCACTCGGCCGCGCGCGTCCGTCGGCTCACCCGGTGCCTCATCCAAAACGGTCATGTAGCGACCATACGAAGCCGAGCGAGCAAAGCGGTCCGTCGACTCCGTACAGTCTCCGGCGTGTTTTCCTGGTACCCCTGAACAGAACCTCGTCGGCATGCAGGCGAACCGACTGCTCAGGGGGTGTGGGGCTTGTAGGGGTCACACAAAGGCGCGGCGGGCGGGGCGGGCGAGAGTCAGGTCACAGGTGTGGGTGGCGCACGCCGTGCCGGGGGTGACACGGAGCCGTAGCCGGCCGGGTGCCGCCTCCCGCACCTCCACGCTCTCGTCCGTCCGGAGCACGGTGCCGACCGGGCCGCGCCACGTGATCTCCAACGGTCGGCCCGTGCGCGGCGGTTCGCTCACGCAGAGGGTGGCGGTCCTCCCCCGGCGGCGGAGCAGCACGCTCGCCCCGGCGGAGACGGTCAGCGGGCCCGCCGTGCCGGCCTGCCAGAAGTTGGCGGCGGTCAGGCCGAGCGACGGGACGTGGACGGCCTGGCACCGGCTGTCGTTGGCGAAGATCGACAACCAGCGGTGATCGGCGGACCGGGCCGCCACGGCATGCCGGGACGCCCCGGGCATGAGCAGATAGGCGTACGTGGCGTTCACCGGGTCGGTGCCGTGGTCCAGCCAGAGGGTCTGCCAGCGTCGGGTGCGGCGTTCCGAGGTACTGGTGGTGTTGATGTCGGACCAGGCGCCGGTACGGTCCTCGCGCAGGGTGCGCAGGTCCCCGCCCGGAGGGCCGGCGGGGAGGACCCAGCCTCCGTGCCCCTCCAGGTGGGCCCAGCGCCGGCCGCGCACGAGGGCCGGTGTCTGCGCTCTGTCGGCCCCGCCCAGGTTGCGGTTGTCGACCACCGTCTCCACCGGTACACCGTCCGTGCAGCTGATCCCCGCTCCCAGGCAGACGACGGCGTCCGCGACACAGAACCAGGACTTGCGGGCCCGGAGGGTGGAGCCGAGTCCCCGGAGGTGCTGGCCGATCGCCGCGTACTCGCCGTCGGTGGTGCCGCCGACCCATCGCACGTCGGGCTTCGGCGCGCCCCATTCGCCGCCCTCCCGGTCGGCGAGGCGCTTGGTGGAGACGGTGGTGCCGGGGAGCCGGTACCGGTCGACGGTGGGCCAGAACCAGTCCGTGTACTGGTCGCCGCGCCCGGCGGCCCACCAGAGGGTGAGGCCCGCGCCGGTGTGCCAGCCGCGCGGGTTCTCGCCGTTGCCGCACTCGTAGTGGGCGATGCGGTCGGAGGCCATGGCGATGTTCACCGCGAAGCCCGGACGGCGGTGGACGGCCCGGTCCATGGCGGGGAAGAGACGGTGGCCGACGGGTTCCGGGGCGGCGGCGACCGGGGACGCGGCGACGGCGTGCAGCCGGGCCAGGTCCGCGACGCCGAACTGTCTCGCGGTGAGGATCGGTGTGACCGTGTCACGGGCGATCCACCCCTTGATCCGCCCGTGCCACCGCTCGCGCTCGGCGGGGGTGGCACCGAGCGCGAGCAGGGCGACGGCGGCGATGATCCCCTGGCCGTGGAAGTGGTCGCTGCGCATGATGTGGCGGTCGTCGCCCTTGAGGTATCCCCGGCTGATGGCACGGCCGTTGACGCTGTCCATCACCAGCCCGTCATGGATCAGCGGTGCGTACGCCCGTTCGACGCTGTCGAGGACGATCCGGCGGTTCGGGTCGGTCACCTCCCAGGCCGACCCGGCCAGCAGCGCGAAGATCCTGCCGAGCCCGTCGAGCATGACCTGTCCGTACGTCCCCGAGTAGGCGACCCAGGTGTGCTGCACGAACGAGCCGTCGGCGTACAGCCCGTCCCCCCGGGTGACATGGGGGAAGACCGGCGAGAGGGCGTCCCGGGCCAGGGCGATCTTCTCGGGAGCGCGGCCCAGGACGCCGCGCAGGGCCACGGAGCGGCAGAGGTCGACGCGGTTGGCGCCGGTGGAGGTGCCGCCGTACTCGCGGAGCAGCGCGTCGGGGACGAAGTGGTCGATCACCGCGCAGGCGGCGGCCCGTCGGGCGGGCGTCAGTTCGTCGTACAGGGCGGCCACGATGTCCATCAGGAGGCGGGGGCTGCCGATCTGCCACTCCCACCAGTTGCCGTAGCGGGTGGTCGCGGGGTGGTACACCGTCGCGGTGAGGTGGTCGAGGCCGCGCAGGATGTCGGCGAGGAGGCCGGCGTCGCCGGTGGAGCCGGTGCCCGGCTGTACGTACGCCTGGGCCATCGTCCACAGGCGGCTGTAGCTCTGGGTGATTCCCGCCGGCGGGTCGAAGCGGTGGCCGGGCCAGAGGGAGTCGGGGGTGGGCGCCATGGCCGCGCGGAAGGCGTGGGCGAGGTCGCCGGTCTCGCGCAGCCGGGTGGCGTAGGGCTCGGCGGCGGGGTCGTATCCGGCGCCGAGCGCGATCGTGAGCCAGCGGCGGCGGAGGGTGTCGTACGCGTCGTCGGGGGCGAGCGGGTCGGCGGCGTGCGCGCTGGGGGGCGGCGCCGCCAGGGCCGCGGCGAGGAGCAGGACCGTACGGCGGGTGGGGGTCATGCCCATGCCGTCTATCACCTCGCGCGCCGGGGATCAACAATGAGTGACACGGCGATCACCGTGGCGATAAGGTTGAAGCTTGAACGGAATAGGTCTACGGTGGGGCTTGTTCAGTTCGTTGAACATTGAACGACATCACTCAAGGAGTCACGTCATGGGCATCTTCGGCCGCAACAACACCACCACCGAGACCGCCACCGCCACGGCGACCAGCTCCGCGGTGAACCCCGAGCTCGCCGCGCTGACCGGTGACTACACGATCGACGCGTCGCACACCACGATCGGCTTCACGGCCCGCCACGCCATGGTCACCAACGTCAAGGGCGGCTTCCTCGACTTCTCCGGCAGCCTGCACCTGGACGGCTCGGACCCGTCCCGGTCCACCGCCTCCATCGACGTCACGATGGAGAGCATCGACACCGGCAACGCCGACCGTGACGGTCACCTGAAGAGCGCGGACTTCTTCCGGACGGACGAGTTCCCGACGATGACCTTCCGCTCCACCGAGGCGGTCGCCCTCGGCGGCGACGACTACCGCATCACGGGTGACCTGTCGATCCTCGGCACGACCAAGCCGCTCACCATCGACCTGGAGTTCAACGGCGCGGCCAAGGACCCCTTCGGCAACGAGCGCGTCGGCTTCGAGGGCAAGGCGGAGATCCTGCGCTCCGAGTGGGGCCTCACCTGGAACGCGGCCCTGGAGACGGGTGGCGTGCTGGTGTCCGACAAGATCAAGCTGACCTTCGACATCTCGGCGATCCGGAACGCGGGCTGAGACCTCAGGTCCGATCGAGCGTGAGGACGGGGCGGACCGAGAAGTCGTCGTGGAGACCGTCGCCGTCCTCGCCGTACACGAACTCGACCAGGTCGGGGTGGGTGTGGGCGGTGGCCAGCGCCAGCCAGGCCAGCAGATTGCCGTACCCGCCGCAGACCGATTCGCCGCCGTCGCCACCGCGCACCTGAGTGGTGTCGCCGGTGAGTTCGACGGTGTAGGTGTCGTGGGCGATCCGCAGGCCGAAGGCGTTGGGCTCGTTGTGGGGGCCGGTGAGGTCTCCGTACGGGATGCGGTCGAGGGGGCAGTCGTCGCCCCACCGGAACAGGGTGCCGGCCCCGGCTCCGCAGGCGTGCTCCCACTCGTCGGAGGTGGGCATGCGCAGTCCGCGTTCCGCGAGGACGGCCGGCATGTCGGCGGGGGCTTCGGTCAGTTGCTCCGCCTCGACCGCCATGAGCACCGCGGGCAGAACGACGGTGCGGCGTGGGCTGAGCACCCGCGCGAGATGCTCCCGCAGGTCGGCGCCGTCTGCGAACCCCTGCTCCCGGCTGGCCGCGTAGTCGGCGGCCTGCTCGGCCGTCGGGCGCCATGCCTCCGCGTCGAAGCCGAGGGTCACCCGGCCGCCTGGTATCAGGGCGAACTCCTGCCCGTCCCACTCGATACGCGCCCGGTGCGACGGCCCTCCGAGATGCTCGACGGCCTCGACGCCCACCAGCCGGCCGCCCACCAGACCGGCGGCCGCACCGGCGACGCGCCGCGCGACGGCCGCTTCGAAGGACCGCCACTGCGCGAGGGTGAGGGCGGCGAGGGGGGTATCTCCGGAGAGGAAGGCCGCCCGGTCCGCAGCCGCACCGGAGGAGGCGGAGGCGTCGGGGGCACCGGGGATGTGAGGAGACATGGGAGGGAGTGTGGCACGGGGGTCCGACATCACCCACGGCCCTCGACAACGGCCGAGCTCAAGCGGGCTGACCTCATCCGCAGCGGCCGGTGGGGCTCGGCCGTCAGCCGACCGGGGCCGGAGCGCCGCTCCGCCCGTCGAACCGGTAGGCCGGCGCAGCCCGGTGGCCGTGCGTCATGCGGGGCGGTCCCCACGGCGCCCGCCACGTCGGACCCGGAGGCCACCGGTGCGCGGGCGGGGTGGGTGGTCAGCCAGGCGTCGAGGTGGCCGGCGTCGGGGAACGCGACGGCTTCCGTGCCCGCGGGAGTCATGCTCCGCACGGCACGGGTGAAGCAGGCCGGATCCTGGTCTAGAGGACCGGGTCGTCCAGTACCTGGTCGATCACCCGGCGCTGCCGTCCCTCCGGGTCGGGGCCGGAGAGGCCCGCCGTGGTCACCAGCGCCTTCCACAGGGCCCAGCCGCGGGCCCTGCGCCAGGTGTCGTCGGGGAGGCCGACCGCCTCTCGGAAGACCTTCCGTTCCTCGCCGGTGAAGTACGTCCAGGCCATGACGAGGTCGCAGGCGGGGTCGCCGACGCCGGAGGAGCCGAAGTCGATGACGGCCGAGAGGGCGCCGTTCCCGGCGAGGAGGTTCCCGACGGCGACATCGCCGTGGAACCACGTCGGCGCCGAGGGCCAGGCCGACGTCAGCGCGTCCGCCCAGACGGCCCGGCAGGCGGCGACGTCGACGACGTCCGCCAGCCGGTCCAGGGCCTGCTCGACCTCGTCGCCGTACACGCTGGGGTGGCACCCGCGGAAGTACGAGTGCCGCCCCGCCGCCGGACCCCGACCCGTCGGGGCCCCGCGCAGGTCACGCAGGAAGTCGCCGAGATCACGGGCCAGGCGCGTCCGGTCGATGTCCGGCGCCACCTCGACCGTGTCGCCCGGGAGCCATCGGCGCACCGACCACGCGTACGGGTATCCCGCACCCGGCGCGCCGAGCGCCACCGGTTCCGGCACGGGCAGTGGCACGTGCCGGGCCAGTTCGGGCAGGCAGCGGTCCTCCTTCGCCACGGCGGCCGCGTAGCCCTGCGCGCTCGGCAGCCGGACGGTCAGTTCCTCGCCCAGTCTGAAGGTGCGGTTGTCCCAGCCCTGCCGGTCGACGGGCCGGACGGGCAGCTCGCTCCAAGCCGGGAACTGCGCCGAGACCAGGGTGCGTACGAGGTGGGGGGTGATGTCGATCACCGGGTCAGTCTGCGCGCTCCCGCGGCGCACGCGCACCCGTTTTTCCACGCTCGCGGCGGAAAACCGCCGGGGGGACTGACTGGTTCTCGACTCTTGTGCGAGGGCTTTCGGCGTTCTCATAATCCTGCAACAGAAATTGACCTGGGCATGCCAGTAAGGACGCATTCTTGTCATTCGCTTGACATGCCCGCGTCATATCTGCGCTTTTCAGCCGTACGAGTCATCGCATGTCACCCCCCACGGAAGGCATCACGTTGAAGCGACTCATCACCGCCCTGAAGAGATGTGCGGTTGTCGGTGGCGCCGCCCTCGCCATCGCCAGCCTGCAGCCCGTGTCCGCGGCGACCGCGGCGCCGGCCCCGGTCGTCGGCGGAACGCGGGCCGCGCAGGGCGAGTTCCCCTTCATGGTCCGGTTGTCCATGGGCTGTGGCGGCGCGCTCTACACCCAGCAGATCGTGCTCACCGCCGCGCACTGTGTCGGCGCGACCGGCAACAACACCAGCATCACGGCCACGGCGGGCGTCGTGGACCTGCAGAGCACCAGCGGCCGCGTCCAGGTCCGCTCGACCAAGGTGTACCGGGCCCCCGGCTACAACGGCACGGGCAAGGACTGGGCCCTCATCAAGCTCGCCCAGCCGATCAACCTGCCCACGCTGAAGATCGCCACCACGACGCAGTACAACACCGGTGACTTCACCGTCGCCGGCTGGGGCGCGGCCGTCCAGGGCGGTGCCCAGCAGCGGTACATGCTGAAGGCCACGGTGCCGTTCATCAGCGACGCCACCTGCCGGTCCTACGGCGGTCTGTACAGCGGCCTCGTCCCGGCCGAGGAGATCTGCGCCGGGTTCGCCGCGGGCGGCGTCGACACCTGCCAGGGCGACTCCGGCGGCCCGATGTTCCGCCGGGACAACGCCGGTGCCTGGATCCAGGTCGGCATCGTCAGCTGGGGCGACGGCTGCGCCCAGCGCAACGCCCCCGGTGTCTACACCGAGGTGTCCACCTTCGCGTCCCAGATCGCGGCGGGTGCGGCCACCCTCTGAGCGGGGGTCCGCACCAGCTCTCGTACGACGTCCACGGGTCCGGCGGCTCCCCAGCGCCGGGCCCGTGCCCGTGTCCGCGCGCGTGGACCCCTGGGGCGGGCTCTCAGAAGCCTCCGCCGAAGTCCCCGCCGCCCCCGAAGTCGCCGCCTCCGCCGAAGTCCCCTCCGCCGAAGTCGCTCGTGTCGAAGTCGGCGCCCGAGACGTCGCCGCCGCCGTAGCCGGAGGCCGCGCCGAAGTCGCCGTAACCGGAGCCGTACATGGCCGCGTAGGACGGGGTGGCCATCATGCTGCCGAGCATCGTGCCCACGAGGAGACCGGGGAGGAGTGCGCCGCCGTAGTAGCCGCCCGCCCAGGGGCCGTAGGCGGGGCCCGCGTCCCAGTAGGGGCGGCGCCCGCCGGACACCGTGTCCACCTCGCGGATCATGGGGTCCCGGCCGTCGGAGAGGCGGGCCTGGTCGGCCGCGCAGACCGGGACCTCGCGTTCGGTGCCGACGCCCGGGGTCCACAGGACGTCCGCGACGGAGGGGCCGTGGCGGGGGTCGAAGAAACAGGGGGCCCGGCGTTCGGGGAGGGGCCGGCCCTCCCGGCGGGCGGCGAGCTGGGCGAGGGAGAAGCGGCCGTCCTCCAGGGTCCGGGTGACCGCGCGGACCTCTTCGGGCCGGGTGGCCGCCGCCATCAGGGACTTGGCCTGTTCGTACGCGTCCAGGGCCCGTTCGTAGTCGGCGCGCATCGCGTCGTCCGCGCCCGGTTCGGCGGGGTGGAAGTCCAGGCGGTCCAGTTCCTCGCCGAAGGCCGTGATGTCCTCGTCCACCACGACGGCGAGCCGGGCCAGCGCCTCGCGGCGTTCCTCCTCCTTGCGACGGCGGTTGCGGCGCACCAGCGCGTACGCGCCCGCGCCGCCCGCCGCCACGACCGCGCCCGCCACCGCCAGCGCGCCCGTGTCCACGCCCTCGTCGCCGCCGCTCCAGCTCGACGGGGCCGTGCCGCCGGGGTTGCTGCGCAGGGCGTCGTTCACGAAGTCGTTGAGCTGGGCCTTCGGGTCGTCGACGCCCTGGACCGCGGACACCAGGTTCGCCACGGCAGGCCGGCTCAGCACACTGCTGTCGGCGCGGGCGTCGAAGCGGTCGCCGAGGCGGACGGCGTACAGGCCGGTCACGCCGGTCTCGGTGCGGAGGTTGCGGAAGAGGTCCTGGGTCGGGTAGCCGGCCGGGAGCACCGCCACGAAGATCGGCTCGTCCGCGTCCTTGATCGTGTCGGCGAGGGCGTCGGCGTCCGCCCGGGAGAGCAGGTCGGAGGCGGCCGGGTCGACGTAGACGGGGCTCTCGCGCAGCGCCGTGGCCACGGTGGAGAGATCGGTGGCCGCGTGTGCGCCGGGCGCGGCGACGGTCAGCACCGCCAGGGCCGCGAACGTCATCGCGGCGAGCGGCATCATGAGGAGGCGGAACAGACGTCGAACCGGTGCGCCTTTCATACCTTCGAAGCTACCTCGGTCCGCGGGCGAACGGACGGTCCGCGTGCGTGACCTGCTGATCCCGGGAGCGACCTGACGTCCCGGGCGGCGCCCCGACGATCCCGTTCGCGGCGTCCGGTCTCCGTCCGTGCACGGGCGATCCCCGTTCGTGACCTGATGGGAGCCGACCGTCCACTGGGGCGGGCGCCCCGATGCCTGTACAACCGTTCGAAACGAGTGCGGTGCACGCACTCCGGGTGACGGAGCACGGGGGCGGGCGGAATGCTGCGGAGAGTTCTCGCGGTGGTGGGCGCGGTGGGCGGGGCGGTGCTGTTGAGCGGCTGCGGACCCGAGGTCCTGCCGCTGGCCGGCGTGACGGTGGGCGGCGACGGGTCACCGCGGGTGCTGGTCCGGCCGTGCGGTGACGCCACCTACACGGCGCCGGCGCTCGCGGCCTGGTCCGGCTCCCGGGAGGACGAGCCCGGCGAGGACGAGACGGACACGACGGTCTGGGAGAGGGACGGCGAGTGGTCGGGGGACGCGGAGTTCCCTCTCTTCTCACCGCCGGCCGCGTGGGACGCCGAGCCCCGGGGCGAGCAGCGGCTGCTGGCGGGCCACACCTACGAGTTCGCCTTCCACGCCCATACCGACGACCAGGTCAACGGTGCCGTCACCTTCACCGGCGCCGACCTCGCGAAGCTGAAGCCGGGGCGGGTGTGGGCCGACGAGCGGGTCATGAGCGCGAAGGAGTTCGAGGAGCGCACCGAGAGGGCCTGCTGAGGGCGCCGGCGGCCTTCCGGGTGGCGGCCCCGACGGCACCTCGGGCGATGGCCCGGACGGACTTCGCCGCGTCCGTCCGGGCCCGCCGGTTCGTCAGTCCGCCCAGGCCGTCAGTCCGCCCAGTACGTCACTCCGCCAGGTCCGTCACTCCGCCGGCTCCACACCCGCCCGCAGCAGCCCGTACGTGTACGCGTCCTCCAGCGCCTGCCACGACGCGGCGATCACGTTGTCGGCGACGCCGACCGTGGACCACTCGCCCGTGCCGTCCGTCGTGGAGATGAGGACGCGGGTCGTGGAGTTGGTGCCGTGCTTGCCCTCCAGGATGCGGACCTTGTAGTCGACCAGCTCCAGCTTGGCGAGCTGCGGGTAGATCTTCTCCAGGGCGACCCGCAGGGCACGGTCGAGGGCGTTGACGGGTCCGTTGCCCTCGGCCGTGGCGACGATGCGCTCGCTCCTGGACCACAGCTTGACGGTGGCCTCGTTGGCGTGGCTGCCGTCGGGGCGGTCCTCGACGATGGCCCGCCAGGACTCGGTGCGGAAGTACCGCTGCGGCTTGCCCGCGACCTCGTCGCGCAGCAGGATCTCGAAGCTCGCGTCGGCGGCCTCGTACGTGTAGCCCTTGAGTTCGCGCTCCTTGACCCGCTCGACGACGCGGCCCACCAGCTCGCGGTCGTCGCCGAGGTCGACGCCCAGCTCCTTGCCCTTGAGCTCGATGGAGGCCCGGCCTGCCATGTCGGAGACGAGCATCCGCATGGTGTTGCCGACCTGCTCGGGGTCGATGTGCTGGTACAGGTCCGGGTCGACCTTGATCGCGGAGGCGTGCAGGCCCGCCTTGTGCGCGAAGGCGGAGACACCGACGTACGGCTGGTGGGTGGAGGGGGTGAGGTTGACGACCTCGGCGATCGCGTGCGAGATCCGCGTCATCTCCCGCAGGGCGCCCTCGGGGAGGACCTTCTTGCCGTACTTCAGCTCCAGCGCGGCGACGACCGGGAAGAGGTTGGAGTTGCCGACGCGCTCGCCGTAGCCGTTGGCGGTGCACTGGACGTGGGTCGCGCCGGCGTCGACGGCGGCCAGGGTGTTGGCGACCGCGCAGCCGGTGTCGTCCTGGGCGTGGATGCCGAGGCGGGCGCCCGTGTCGGCGAGCACGGTGGCGACGACGGCCTGGACCTGCGCCGGCAGCATGCCGCCGTTGGTGTCGCAGAGGATCACGACGTCGGCGCCCGCTTCGGCGGCGGTGCGGACGACGGCCTTGGCGTACTCGGGGTTGGCGCGGTAGCCGTCGAAGAAGTGCTCGCAGTCGACGAAGACCCGGCGTCCCTGGGCGCGGAGGTGGGCGACGGTGTCGCGGACCATCTCCAGGTTCTCGTCGAGGGTGGTGCGCAGGGCGAGTTCCACATGACGGTCGTGGGACTTCGCGACCAGGGTGATCACCGGGGCGCCGGAGTCGAGCAGGGCCTTGACCTGCGGGTCCGCGCTCGCCTTCCCGCCCGCGCGGCGGGTGGCGCCGAACGCGACCAGCTGGGCGTGCTTGAAGTCGATCTCCTTCTGCGCGCGGGCGAAGAACTCGGTGTCGCGCGGGTTCGCGCCGGGCCAGCCGCCCTCGATGAAGCCGACGCCGAAGTCGTCCAGGTGCCGTGCGATGGCCAGCTTGTCCGCGACCGTGAGGTTGATGCCCTCACGCTGGGCGCCGTCGCGCAGGGTGGTGTCGAAGACGTGGAACGAGTCGTCGAGCTCGCTGGTGTCCGTCATGGTCTCAAGGCTCCTGTGTCGGATCTCGGTCGTACCGGAATGACCGGCTCCACCGTCCTCCTATGATCCCTCGCGCTGCGCTCCCGGCTGAAGGTGGGCCAGAAATGCGAAAAACCCCTCGCGGGTGCGAGAGGTCTGCGCGCGGGTCGAGAACGACGGTGTCCGCCCGTACCTGGTCGTACGTGGCGGTCACTGCGGACCGGCGCGCCTGCTGCCAATAATCATGGCGAACGAGAGCACGGGGGCAGTCTGGCACAGACCGGTCCCGTGCTCACCGTCCGTCTCAGGATGCGAACAGCGTGCTGATCACCTGCCGGTCCCTCGGGTGGGCCCGGTCGGGCTCAGCCCAGGGACTCGTCGAGGAACTCCCGCACGTGCGCCAGGATCCGGGCGCGGTCGGTCCCGCGCAGTCCGATGGCCACATGGATGGAGAAGCCGTCGAGCAGGGCCCGCAGCCGGGCGGCGAACCGGTCGGGGTCGACCGAGCGGAACTCCCCCTTCGACACGCCCTCCGCGAGGAGGGCCACCAGGTCGCGGTGCCAGGCGCCCTCGATGGCGGCCTGGCGGTCGCGGGCGTCGTCGTCGGCGTTCTGCGAGCGGTTCCAGACCTCCAGCCAGAGGGTCCAGTGGGGGTCGCGGTGACCGTCGGGCACGTACAGGTCGACGTACGCCGCCAGCCGCTCGCGGGCGGTGCCCGTGCCGGTGAGCAGCCGGGCGCGCTCCGCGCCGAGCTTGCCCTCGCTCCACTCCAGGGTCCGCAGCAGCAGCTCGTCCTTGGAGCGGAAGTAGTAGAGGAGGTGGCCGCTGCTCATGCCGACCTCCCGGCCGAGCGCCGCCATGGTGAGCTTCTCCAGGCCACGCTCGGCGATCATTCCCATGGCGGCCCCGAGCACGTCCTCGCGGGGCGGGGCGGTGTTGCGGCGACGGGCGCCGTCCGGGCGGCCGTGCGCGGCCGGGGGCGGTGAGGGCGACTGTGGCGTGGTCATCGGTACGTTTCTACCGGACGCCGGTCCTCGGCTGCTGCTGGGTGACGCAGTGGATGCCTCCGCCGCCCGCGAAGAGCGTGCGGGCGTCGACGAGCGTGACCGTCCGCTCCGGGAACAGCCGGCGGAAGATCCCGGCGGCGGTCGCGTCGCGCGGATCGTCGAAACCGCACAGGACGACTCCGCCGTTGCAGAGGTAGTGGTTGATGTAGGAGTAGTCCGCCCAACGGCCGTCGGCCTCCAGCACGGTCGGCGCCGGAACCTCCACCACCTCCAGGCGCCGCCCCTGCGCGTCGGTCGCGGCCCGGAGCAGGCCGATGATCTCCCGGGTGATCTCGTGGTCGGGGTGGGCGGGGTCCGGCTGGGAGTGGGCGACGACCACGCCGGGGCGCGCGAAGGCCGCCACGATGTCGACATGGCCGAGCGTGCCGAAGCCGTCCGGCGGGTAGTCGCCGGTGAGGCCGCGCGGCAGCCAGATCGCCCTGCTGGTGCCGAGGTGGGCGTGGATCTCCGCCTCGGCCTCCTCCCGGGTCCAACCGGGGTTGCGCTCCGGGCCGAGCTGCACGGTCTCCGTCAGCAGGACGGTCCCCTCGCCGTCGACGTGGATCGCCCCGCCCTCGTTGACGAGCTTCGAGGCGTACGTCCGCGCGCCCGCGAGGTCCGCCACCTGCCCCGCGATCTCGGCGTCGTGCTCCCAGCGGGCCCAGGGCTGGGCGCCCCAGCCGTTGAACCGCCAGTCGACGGCGGCGAGTCGCCGCCCGTCCGTGAGGAAGGTCGGCCCGATGTCCCGCATCCAGGCGTCGTCCAGCGGGCGTTCGACCGTGTCGACGTCCTCGCCGAGCAGCGCACGCGCCTGCCGCGACTGCCCCGGCCCGCACACCACCGTCACGGGTTCGAAGCGGCGGACGGCACGGGCGACCGACGCCCAGGCGAGGCGGGCCGCCGCGAGACCGGCCGGATCGTCGAAGGTCGGGTTCGGTCCCGGCCACGCCATCCAGGTGCGCTCGTGCGGAGCCCACTCGGGCGGCATGCGGAAACCGTCGGCGGCGGGTGTGGTCATGGGGGCGGGTGTGGTCATGGGTTCGGCTCCTCAGAGGAAGTACAGGCGGTTGAGGGAGACCGACTCGGCGGGCCCGGAGCGCAGCGGTTCTCCGTCGAGGGTGACCAGCCCGGTGCGCTGGTCCACGTCGACCGCTCCGGTCCGGGAGTTGAGGCGCAGGTCGGCCGGGCCGATCCCGCGCGTGCCGTGCACGGCGACCCTGCGGCGCCGGGTCGGCATCGAGTCGCCCCCCTGGTCGAGGGCGGCCCGTGCGACGAAGGCCACGGAGAGGTCGGCCGGGGTGGCGCCGTGCGCCCCGAACTGCGGCCCGAGCACCAGGGGTTCGCAGGTGTCGGTGGCCGCGTTCGGGTCGCCGACGACGCCGTACGCCGGGAAGCCGGACTTGAGCACCAGCTGCGGCTTGGCCCCGAAGTACTCCGGCCGCCACAGCACGAGGTCCGCCAGCTTGCCGACCTCGATCGAGCCGATCTCGTGCGCGAGGCCGTGGGCGATGGCGGGGTTGACGGTCAGCTTGGCGATGTAGCGCAGGACGCGCTCGTTGTCGTGGCCGTCGTCCGGGGCGCCCCGCTCGGCCTTCATCTTCCCGGCCATCGCGAAGGTCCGGCGGACGGTCTCCCCCGCGCGGCCCATCCCCTGGGCGTCGGAGGAGGTGATACCGATCGCGCCCAGGTCGTGCAGGACGTCCTCGGCGCCCATCGTCCCGGCGCGGATGCGGTCGCGGGCCAGGGCCGCGTCGCCGGGCAGCTCCGTCTTGAGGCCGTGGACGGCGACGATCATCCCGTAGTGCTCGGCGACGGCGTCGCGGCCGAAGGGGAGGGTGGGGTTGGTGGAGGAGCCGATGACGTTCGGGACCCCGGCCATCTTCAGGACGTTCGGCACATGCCCGCCGCCGCAGCCCTCGATGTGGAAGGCGTGGACCGTACGGCCCTCCAGCACGCGCAGGGTGTCCTCGACCGTCAGGCACTCGTTCAGGCCGTCGCTGTGCAGGGCGACCTGGACGTCGTGCTCCTCGGCGACGCGCAACGCCGTGTCCAGCGCCCGGGTGTGGGCGCCCATGTCCTCGTGCACCTTGAAACCGCAGGCCCCGCCCTCGGCGAGCGCCTCCACCAGCGGGGCGTCGCCGGAGGAGGAACCCCGGCCGAGGAACCCGATGTTGACCGGCCAGGCGTCGAACGCGTTGAACGCGTGGCGCAGCGCCCAGGGCGAGTTGACCCCGACGCCCCAGACCGGCCCGAACTCCTGGCCGATGATCGTCGTCACGCCGGAGGCGAGCGACGCCTCCATGATCCGCGGCGAGAGCAGATGGACATGGGTGTCGACGGCACCGGCGGTGGCGATCAGCCCTTCGCCGGACACGATGGACGTGCCCGTGCCGACGATCACCTCGACCCCGTCGAGGGTGTCGGGGTTCCCGGCCCTGCCGATCGCGCTGATCCGGCCCTCCCGGATGCCGATCGACACCTTGCGGATGCCCTGCACCGCGTCGATCACCACGACGTTGCTGATCACGACGTCGCAGGTCTCCCGGACGGCGGCCGCCTTGAGGTGCAGCCCGTCCCGCGCGGTCTTCCCGAAGCCGGCGAGGAACTCGTCGCCGTAGCGCTGGGAGTCCGACTCGACCCGGATCACGAGCCCCGAGTCGCCGAGCCGGATCCGGTCGCCCGCGCGGGGGCCGTACGTGGCGGCGTACGCGTACGGATCGACGCTCATCGGTCCGCCCCCAGGTATCCGCAGGCGGCGGCCCGGTGCAGGGCCTCCTCCCTGGCGCCCGGCGCGTCGAGCTCCCCGTCGACGAGACCGGCGAACCCGATCGCGACCCGGTCACCCCCGATCGGCACGAGCCCGACCTCGACCCGCTCCCCCGGTCCGAACCGCACCGAGGACCCGGCGGGGACCGCGAGCCGCATCCCGTACGCCACCGCCCGAGGGAAGTCGAGCCGCGGGTTGGCCTCGAAGAAGTGGAAGTGGGAGGTGACCGAGACGGGCACGCCCGCGGTGTTGGTGACCGTCAGCCGCACCACGGCCCGGGGGTCGGAGTGCGCCGCGCCCGGCAGGAGCGCGCCGGGGCCGGGGTCCCCCGGTGCGCCGCCGATCGGGTCGGGGACCACGGCGAGCCGCGACCCGTCCTCGAACACCGCTTCGACGTGCACCTCCCTGACGATGTCCGCGACACCCGGCAGCACGTCGTCGGGGCCGAGCAGCCCCCGCGCCCGGTCGATCGCCTCGGCGAGCCGCAGCCCGTCCCGCGCCGCCTCGCACACGGCGTCGGCGACGAGCGCGGTCGTCTCGGGCACGTTCAGCCGCAGGCCGCGCGCACGACGGGCCCGGGCCAGCTCGGCGGCGCCGAAGAGGAGCAGGCGGTCGCGTTCGGTGGGGGTCAGTCGCATGCGGGGGCACCTCCGTGCGCCTCGTATTTAGAGCGCCACTCTAAACACGAAACGCAAGGAAGGGGAAGCCCGTCCGGAGAAGCGAACAGCTCCGAGGGCCCTATCGTTAGATTGGTGCTCTAATTCTTCTGGGAAGCGCCGTACACCGTCCGCGGCTCCCGGACCTCCTCGTCCTCGGTGAGCGCGCCCGAGGTCAGGGCCCCACCCAGGAGCGCGGTGAGCGAGACCGCCGCGACGGCGGCGAGGACGGCCCGGCGCCGGGGCCTGGGCGGACGCGGGCGCGCCGTGCGCGCGGCCGGGATCTCCTCGGTGATCGCCTCCGGGACCACTCCGGTGGCCGCCTCCGCCGCCTCGTCCGGGCCGCACGCGATACGGCGTCGCGCGTCCGTCCACGCCTCGGCCTCGTCCCCGCGCAGTCCGCAGGCCGCGACGAACGCGGCGACCGGTTCCTCGCGCGGCAGACGTTCCCGGCCGAGCATGGTCGCCGCCGTGGAATGGGGCAGGACGTGCCCCGCTTCGGCCGCACGGCGCTCCAGCCGGCGGTAGCTCAGACCGGACCATGCCTTGAGGCGACGGAGGGCCGCGACGAAGGCGGCGGGGTCGGTGTCGGGCGGTTTGGGAGGTGCGGTGGTCATCGGGTTCCCCCTCGTTGAGCTGGACATACACGGACTCGTACAAGCTCGAACACCCCCACAGCTTGAGGAGGCGGGAGATCGGCGGTCAACCTCGGTGCGCATCGCCCCGCCTCGAGACCACCGGGAGGTCACCATGGGTCCGCCCCGCCGTCCATCTCAGCCCCGCAGCAGGGCCAGGAGTGCCGCGCTGTTCGCGGCCGCACTGGCGCTCGGCGTGCTCGCTCCCCTGCCCGTCGGCGGTCCGACGGCCGACGCCGGGCCGCCGCCCGGCGGGGACGCGTCGATCGCCGGCTTCGTCCACCGCACGCTGCCGCGGGACGGCGGCGGCACCGTTCTCGCCGCGCACGGCGACGAACTGGCGTACTGCGCGGGCTTCGGCACGGCGGACCGCGCGGCCGGTGTCGCGGCGAGCTGCCGCACGGTCTACGACGTCATGTCGATGACCAAGCAGTTCACGGCGGCCGCGATCCTGAAGCTGGAGGTGCTGGGCCGGCTGCGGGTGACCGACCGGATCGACCGGCACCTGGGGCCGGTTCCGGAGGACAAGCGCGGGATCACGGTCGAGCACCTGCTCACCCACACCTCCGGCCTCGTCGAGGGGCTCGGCGACGACTACGCCCCCGTCTCCCGCGAGGAGCTGGTGCGCGGGGCGCTGGCCTCGAAGCTCCGCTCCACGCCGGGAACGACATTCCACTACTCCAACACCGGCTACAGCCTGCTCGCCGCGATCGTGGAGAAGGCGTCGGGAGAGGGCTACGAGGCGTTCCTGGCCCGGCATCTGTTCGCGCCGGCCGGGATGAAGCGGACCGGGTACGTGCTGCCCCGGTGGCCGCGGCGGCTGGTCGCGGTGGAGTACGACGACCGGGGGCGGAGCAGGGGCAGGCCCTTCGACCATCCCTGGGCCGCCGACGGACCGTACTGGAACCTGCGCGGCAACGGCGGGATGCTCTCGACCGCCGAGGACGTGTTCCGCTGGCACCGCGCGCTGCTGGGCGAGGAGGTCCTGCCGGCGCGGGCCCGGGACAAGCTGTTCGAGCCGCGCGTCCGGGAGCCCGGCTCGGACAGTTCGTACGGCTACGGCTGGAGCGTACGGGAGACTCCGGACGGCCCGTTCGCCTGGCACGACGGCGGCAACGACTGGTCCCTGGGCCTCCTCGGCCGTTCCCCCGCCGACGGCGTCCTCGTCTTCTGGATCAGCAACCAGGCGTCCCGGGAGGGCGCGTGGAACCTGGAGGACGTGGCGCAGGAGCTGACCCTGGGGCTGGTGGAACGGGTGCGTGCGGAGGGGGCGTGAGGACCGCCGACCGCGGAGAGAGTCCGTGGCCCGCCCCCGGCGGAGATGCCCGGGGGCGGGCCACGGGAACGCGGGGCCGGGCCGGCGGCCGGGCAGGGGCCGGGCCGCTCGGCCGTGGCGTGCTCAGCCCAGCTCGTGCATCCAGCCGTGCTTGTCCTCCACCGTGCCGCGCTGGATGTTCAGCAGCGCCTCGCGGAGCTTGAGGGTGACGGGGCCGGGCTCGCCGGCGGACTGCTGCCAGGTGGCGCCGGTGCGCTTGACCGTGCCGACGGGGGTGATGACGGCGGCCGTCCCGCAGGCGAAGACCTCGGTGAGGGCGCCGCTCTCGGAGTCGGCCTGCCACTGCTCGATGGAGATCCGGCGCTCCTCGGCGCCGTACCCGAGGTCGGCGGCGACGGTGAGGAGCGAGTCGCGGGTGACGCCCTCCAGGATCGATCCGGTGAGGGTGGGCGTGACGATGCGGTCCCCGTACACGAAGTACAGGTTCATGCCGCCCAGCTCCTCGACCCACTTGCGCTCGACGGCGTCGAGGTAGCAGACCTGGGCGCAGCCCTCGGCGGCGGCCTCGGCCTGGGCGAGCAGGGAGGCCGCGTAGTTTCCGCCGGTCTTGGCGTCGCCCATGCCGCCGGGGACGGCGCGGACATGGTCCTCGGAGACCCAGATGGAGACGGGCCGCACACCGCCGGGGAAGTAGGCACCGGCCGGGGAGGCGATGACCAGGAAGAGGTACTCGTTGGCGGGCTTGACGCCCAGGCCGACCTCGGTGGCGATCATGAAGGGGCGCAGGTAGAGGGACTCCTCGCCGCCGTGGGCCGGGACCCATGCCTGGTCCTGCCGCACCAGCGCGTCACAGGCCTCGATGAACGTCTCGACCGGCAGTTCCGGCATCCCGAGCCGCCGGGCGGAGGAGCGGAAGCGCTGGGCGTTCTTCTCCGGCCGGAAGGTGGCGACGGATCCGTCCGGCTGCCGGTAGGCCTTCAGCCCCTCGAAGATCTCCTGCGCGTAGTGCAGGACCATGGTGGCCGGGTCGAGGGAGAGCGGCGCGTACGGAACGAGCTGGCCGTCGTGCCAGCCGCGGCCCTCGGTCCACTTGATGACGACCATGTGGTCGGTGAAGTGGCGGCCGAAGCCGGGGTCGGCCAGGATCGCCTCGCGCTGCGCATCGGAGAGTGGCGAGGCCGAGGGCTTGAGCTCGATCGTGGGCGTCGTCATGAGTGGTTGTCCTTCACCGGTTGTGTGTGACGGGCCGCGCTCACGTCCGCACTGCCGGCGGCGAGTGCTTGGACGTCCGAGCATTGCCTCATTCGGCGGCTCCGCGTTCGATTATCGCAAGCGGAGTCGGCGGAAGAAAACGGCGTGAATGCGACCCAGGGATGATGGTGACACCCGGCGGGACCATGGGGAAGCCATACGGAAGCCGCCGGGTGCTGGTGCGACCCGGCGGCTTCGAAAGAACTTCGAGTGGCGCGGCGGGTCAGCCGGCTACTCGTACGGCGAGGGCGTCGCCGATCTCGTCCGTCGAACGGGCGGGCTTGCCGACGCGCTCCGCGAGGTCGGCGGAGACGGCCTCCTCGATCGCTGTTGCCTCGGCCTCGTAGCCGACGTGGCGCAGGAGCAGGGCGACGGACAGGACCGTGGCGGACGGGTCGGCCTTGCCCTGGCCGGCGATGTCCGGGGCCGAGCCGTGCACGGGCTCGAACATGGACGGGAACTCACCCGACGGGTTGATGTTGCCGGAGGCCGCGACGCCGATGCCGCCGGAGACGGCCGCGGCGAGGTCGGTGATGATGTCGCCGAAGAGGTTGTCGGTGACGATCACGTCGAAGCGGGCGGGGTCGGTGACGAGGTAGATCGTCGCCGCGTCCACGTGGATGTAGTCGGTGGTGACCTCGGGGAACTCCGCGGCCACCTTGTTGAAGATGTTCGTCCACAGGTGACCGGCGAAGGTCAGCACGTTGTTCTTGTGGACGAGGGTGAGCTTCTTGCGCGGGCGGGCCTGGGCACGGGCGAACGCGTCACGGACCACACGCTCGACGCCGAAGGCCGTGTTCACGGAGACCTCGGTGGCGACCTCGTGCTCGGTGCCCTTGCGGATCGTGCCGCCGTTGCCCGTGTACGGGCCCTCGGTACCCTCGCGGACCACCACGAAGTCGATCTCGGGCTGGCCTGCGAGCGGGGTGGCGACGCCGGGAAGCAGCTTCGACGGGCGCAGGTTCACGTGGTGGTCGAAGGCGAAGCGGAGCTTGAGCAGGAAGCCGCGCTCCAGGACACCGGAGGGGACGCTCGGGTCGCCGATCGCGCCCAGCAGGATCGCGTCGTGCTGCTTCAGCGCGTCGAGGTCGGCCTCGGTGAGGGTCTCACCGGTGGCGTGGTAGCGCTGGGCGCCGAAGTCGTACTCCTTGGTCTCCAGCTTCACATCCTGCGGGAGCACGGCGGAGAGGACCTTGAGCCCCTGGGCCACGACTTCCCTGCCGATGCCGTCACCGGGGATCACTGCGAGATTGAGGCTGCGAGACATGACGGCACCGTACTCCTTGTCCCAGGGGATGACATGGGGTGTCCGCGATGCGGACGTGCGAGGGGGGCGGCCGGAGGGTGACGGTGCCCACACGTCACCCCGCGTTCACCCGTACGGGGGGCGGGTGTTGGGATTCGCTGGGAACTTCGTCCCCATGGATATACCCGACTTCGGCATCCCGCCGCAGCTCGCGCGCCGGATGAGCATGGCCGAGCAGCACGAGTACCTGCGGACGAGGCTGACGCGGCGCCGCACGCTGGTGACGGCGGGCTCGCTGGCGGCGGGCGGGCTACTGACCGGCTGCGGCGGCTCCGGTTCGCCGGCCTCGACGCCGTCGACGACCCCCGCCGCGTCGCCCGCCACCTCCCGGGCCCCCGGCTCGGCCGTCGTCCCCTTCGGCCGCCATCTGGCCTTCGGCGGCGACCCCAGGAGTCAGATGCGGATCTCCTGGCAGGTGCCGTTCGCGGTGCGGAAGCCGTACGTGCGGGTGGGCACGAGGCCCGAGGAGCTGAGCCGGAAGATCGACGCCGAGGTCCGCGCCCTGCACACGCCGGGGGTCGAGGGCGTCCGCCTGGGGCTGGAGCAGTACTACCTGCACGCGGCCCTGGACGGCCTGCGCCCCGGCACCACGTACTACTACGGCGTCGGCCACGAGGGCTTCGACCCGGCCGGCCCGGCCCACCGCTCGACGATCGGCACCTTCCGCACGGCACCCGCCGCGCCGGAGAAGTTCGTGTTCACCGCGTTCGGCGACCAGGGCGTCGGCAAGGCGGCGGCCGCCAACGACCACCTGATCATCCGCCAGAAGCCCGCCTTCCACCTGCACGCGGGCGACATCTGCTACGCGAACGGCAACGGCAAGGGGGTGGAGTCGGACGGCTACGACCCCGGGTTCTGGGACCTGTTCCTCAAGCAGAACGAGCCGGTGGCCCGGTCCGTGCCGTGGATGGTGACGACCGGCAACCACGACATGGAGGCCTGGTACTCACCGGACGGCTACGGCGGCCAGCTCGCCCGCTGGTCCCTCCCGGACACCGGCTTCGACCCGCGCACCGCTCCGGGGGTGTACGCGTTCACCTACGGCAACGTCGCCTTCGTGGCGCTGGACGCGAACGACGTGTCGTACGAGATCCCCGCCAACCTCGGCTACACCGGCGGCCGGCAGACCGCGTGGCTGGACCGGAAGCTGGGTGAGCTGCGGGCGGCGAAGGACGTGGACTTCGTCGTCGTCTTCTTCCACCACTGCGCCTACTCTACGTCCTCGCACGCCTCCGACGGCGGGATCCGGGAGAGCTGGCTGCCGCTGTTCGCCACACACCAGGTCGACCTGGTGATCAACGGCCACAACCACGTCTACGAGCGGACCGACGCCGTCAAGGGAGGCGAGGTCGGCAGGGCGGTGCCGATCGGTGCGTCGACCGACCCGACCCGGGACGGCATCGTGTACGTCACGGCGGGCGGCGGCGGGCGTGATCTGTACGGCTTCCCGTCCGGCGTGAAGGAGAGCTACGAGGGGCACGTCACCCGTCACGACGCCGTGGAGACCTTCGCATGGACGAAGTCGCGCAGGTCGAAGGCGGAGACGGTGGAGTGGTCGCGGGTGCGCTACCGGGGCTTCTCGCTGCTCTCGGTGGAGGCGGAGAGCGGCGCGCGGCCCGCCCTGAAGGTGTCGGCACTGGCCCAGGACGGTCAACGGATCGACCACTTCGAGGTGCGGCGCGGCACGTGAGCCGTCCGCTCACGGCCGCACCGCACCCCGGCACGGGTGCGGCTCCCGGCACGGGGGTGGGCTCAGTGCCCGGTCGAACCGCCGTTGTCCCTGCGGTCCAGGGCGCGCTGGAGGGCGGCGGCGGCGTTCTTGCGGTCGGACTCGGTGGTCCGGGAAACGTGGCGGACTCGGCGGCGGACGGTCGTCTCGGCCATGGGGAATCGACTCCTTCGAGGCAATCCGGAGTTCGGAAACGGGCGGTGTACGAGACGCCGGAAGGGGCGGGGAGCGGGGCCGCAGGGGTTGCCTGCCTAGGGCTCCGGCTCACGACCGCCATTCGCTGGATCGAGCGAGACGTTCGGCTCCTACAAAGCTAGGCGAGGTCGGCGCATCTGTCTCCACAGTTAGTCGGACTTCCTACTATCTGAGACGGTGGATTGGGTCACACGCCGTTGACCTGGCCTTTTCACTTCCGTCACACGGCGACGCCCCCGGTCCCGGGTCACGGGATCGGGGGCGTCGGACGAGGGCCGGGCCGGGCGTCCGGGTCAGCCCATGTGCGGGTACGTGTAGTCAGTCGGCGGGACCAGGGTCTCCTTGATGGCGCGGGTCAGGGTCCAGCGCATCAGGTTCTGCGGGGCGCCGGCCTTGTCGTTGGTGCCGGAGGCGCGGCCGCCGCCGAAGGGCTGCTGGCCGACGACGGCGCCGGTGGACTTGTCGTTGATGTAGAAGTTGCCGGCCGCGTAGCGCAGCTTCTCCATCGTGTACGCGGCGGCGGCGCGGTCCCCCGAGATCACCGAGCCCGTCAGGGCGTAGGCGGACACCGACTCCATCTGGGTCAGCATCTCCTCGTACCGGTCGTCCTCGTAGACGTGCACGGCGAGGAACGGGCCGAAGTACTCGGTGGTGAAGACCTCGTTGGCCGGGTCGGTGCACTCGACGACCGTCGGGCGCACGAAGTACCCGACGGAGTCGTCGTAGGAGCCGCCCGCGACGATCGTGCAGGCCGGGTCGGCCTCGGCGCGGTCGATGGCGGCCTTGTTCTTGGCGAAGGAGCGTTCGTCGATGACGGCGCCGATGAAGTGGGACAGGTCGGTGACGTCGCCCATGGTCAGGGACTCGACCTCGGCCGCGAACTCCTCCTTGAAGCCGGAGTTCCAGATCGACGCCGGGATGTACGCCCGCGAGGTCGCGCTGCACTTCTGGCCCTGGTACTCGAAGGCGCCCCGGGTGAGGGCGGTCCTGAGGATCGCGCGGTCGGCGGACGGGTGGGCGACCACGAAGTCCTTGCCGCCGGTCTCGCCGACCAGCCGCGGGTAGGAGCGGTACTTCTCGATGTTCGCGCCGACCGTCTTCCACAGGTACTGGAAGGTCTTGGTCGAGCCGGTGAAGTGGATGCCCGCGAGGTCGGGGTGGGCGAGGGCGACCTCGGAGACCGCGATGCCGTCGCCGGTGACGAGGTTGATGACGCCCTTGGGCAGGCCCGCCTCCTCCAGCAGCCGCATGAGCAGCACGGCGGCGTGCGTCTGGGTGGGGCTCGGCTTCCAGACGACGACATTGCCCATGAGCGCCGGGGCGGTCGGCAGGTTGCCCGCGATGGCGGTGAAGTTGAAGGGGGTGATCGCGTAGACGAAGCCTTCGAGCGGGCGGTGGTCGAGCCGGTTCCAGACGCCCGGGGAGTTGGCCGGGGGCTGCTCGGCGAGCAGGTCACGGGCGTACTTGACGTTGAAGCGCCAGAAGTCGACCAGCTCGCAGGGACAGTCGATCTCGGCCTGCTGGGCCGTCTTCGACTGGCCGAGCATGGTGGAGGCGGCCAGCGTCTCGCGCCACGGGCCGGCGAGCAGCTCGGCGGCGCGCAGGATGATCGCGGCGCGGTCGTCGAAGGACATCGCGCGCCAGGCGGGCGCGGCGGCGAGGGCCGCGTCGACGGCGTCCTGTGCGTCCTGTGCGGTGGCGTTGCCGTAGGTGCCGAGGCGGGCCTTGTGGTTGTGCGGCTGGACGACGTCGAAGCGGTCGCCGCCGCCCATCCGCTTCTCGCCGCCGATGGTCATCGGCAGGTCGACCGGGTTCTCGGCCAGCTCCTTCAGCTTGACCTCCAGCCGGGCCCGTTCGGGTGAGCCGGGGGCGTAGCCGTGCACCGGCTCGTTGACGGGGGCGGGGACCTGGGTCACAGCGTCCATGGGTTCCGTAACTCCTTATTGAGCGGTGTGTGGCGAGCCGTCGTGCGGGGCTCAGCCCTTGCTGACCATCGAGCGGACGAAGAAGCGCAGGTTCGCCGGCTTCTCCGCGAGGCGCCGCATGAAGTACCCGTACCAGTCGGTGCCGTAGGCGGTGTAGACGCGCATCCGGTGTCCCTCGGCGGCGAGCCGGAGATGCTCGTCGCCGCGGATGCCGTACAGCATCTGGAACTCGTACTCGTCGAGCTTGCGTCCGGCGCGGTGGGCGAGTTCCTGGGCGATGGAGATCAGCCGTGGGTCGTGGGACCCGATCATCGGGTACCCCGTCCCCTCCATGAGGATCTTCAGGACGCGTACGTACGCCTTGTCGATCTCGGCCTTCTGCTGGAAGGCGACCTCGGCGGGCTCCTTGTAGGCGCCCTTCACCAGCCGCACCCGGCTGCCGTTCGCGGCGAGGCGGCGGGCGTCGGCCTCGGTGCGGAAGAGGTAGGCCTGGATGACGCAGCCGGTCCGCGGGAAGTCCCGGCGCAGCTCGTCGTGGATGGCGAACATCGAGTCGAGGGTGGTGTGGTCCTCGGCGTCGAGGGTGACCGTCGTCCCGATCGCGGCGGCGGCCTCGACGACCGGCCGGACGTTGGCGAGGGCCAGCTCGTGGCCGCCGTCGAGCGCCTGGCCGAAGAGGGAGAGCTTCACGGACATCTCGGCGCGCTCGCCGAGCTCCAGCTCCTTCAACCGGTCGATCAGCTCCAGATAGGCGTCGCGCGCGGCGGCCGCCTGCTCCGGACGGGTGATGTCCTCGCCGACGACGTCCAGCGTCACGTCGAGGCCCTTGCCGGAGAGGTCCCGGACGACCGGGACGATGTCGTCGACCCGCTCTCCGGGGATGAAGCGGTCGACGACCTGCTTGGTCACGGGCGCCGCGGAGACCAGGCGTCGAATCCGGTCGCTGCGCGACGCGGCGAGAATCACGGGACCCAGCACGGGGCACCTCCACAGACCAGCAGACAGAACCACCGTGAAACCTAAGGATCCCGCCGATCCCCTGCCATCGACAGCTGTCACGCATCCGTGCCGCAGATCTCAGACAGATGTATGAAGGCGGCGGGCGCATACGGGAGAATGCCCGGGTGACGCCCGACACCCCATCGCCCCACCCCATGGGTGACTACCAGGACCTCGTCGACGAGATCTCCGAGCTGCTCGGCGCACCGGCGACGCTGGAGAACCGCGACTTCGAGCTGATCGCCTTCGGCGCGTACGACAGTGAGGGCGACCTCGACCCGTCGGCCCTTGACCCGGTCCGCACCCGCTCGATCCTGACCCGCCGCTCGACGACGGCGGTGCGGGAGTGGTTCGAGGGCTTCGGCATCACCCGGGCGACGGCCCCGGTCCGCATCCCGCCCACTCCGGCGGCGGGGGTCCTCCGGGGCCGGGTCTGCCTGCCCGTACGCCATCGGGGTGTCGTGCTCGGCTATGTCTGGCTCCTGGACGGCGATCCTGGCCCGACCGACGCCCAGCTCTCCGCCGCGATGGCGGTCGCCGCCCGGATCGGCGCCCTCCTCGCGGACGAGGCACAGGCGGGCGCCGACCTCACCCGGGAGCTGCGCGCCGTCCTGACCGCCGGGCGCGACCGGGAACGCGACATGGCGGTGGCGGAGCTGCGTTCCGCGCTCGGCCCGCGCGGCGACGGGGTCCACGCGATGGTGTGCGTGGCCCCCTGGCCGTCCGCCGGCCCGGACGACGCCCCGTCCTTCCGTACGGTGCCGGGGGCGGCCGCGCTGTGCACGGTGCCGTGGGGAACGGGCGGCCGGGGGCTGGCCCTGTTGGTGCGGCTGCGCTCGGCGGCCGTGCCCGCCCCGGCGCGCACGGCCGCCGCCCGGCTCCTGGAACGCGCGGGCGCGCACGCGGCGGCGGGCATCTCGGACGCCCGGGCCGGCCTCGCCGAGCTGGGCACCGACTGGCGGGAGGCCTCGGCGGCGGCCCGGGCCGCGCTCGCCGAGCCGCGTCTCGGCCCGGTCGCCGAGTGGCGCTCCATCGGCCCGTACCGTCTGCTGACCGGGCTTCCGCCCGGCGCCCCGGAGGACCCCGCCGTGCGCCTGCTCCTCACCCCCGCCCACCGCGAACTCGCCCGCACCGCCGAGGTGTTCCTCGATCAGGCGGGCCAGGCGGGCCGCACCGCCGCCGAGCTGGGCATCCACCGCCAGACCCTCTACTACCGGCTCTCGCGCGTGGAGAAGCTCACGGGCCTGCGGCTGACCGACGGCGAGGACCGGCTGCTGCTCCATATGGCCCTGAAGGGGGCACGGCTGTGACGCCGGGGCGGCGGTCGCTCGTGCCGTGACCGGCGCCCGTGCCGCGGCCGCAGGTGTCCGCGGCCGCGTCCCTGACGAGGCAGCCGTCGTGATCAGCCCGCCGTGATCAGCCCCTCCCGGTAGGCGATGGCCACCGCCTCCGTACGGCTCGCCGCCCCCAGCTTGGCCAGGATGTTGGACACATGGACGCTCGCCGTCTTCCCGGTGATGAACAGTTCGTCGCCGATCTGCCGGTTGGTCCGCCCCAGCGCGAGCAGCCGCAGGACGTCGCGCTCGCGGGCGGTGAGCGCAGGTACGTCCCCGGCCGTGGGTGCCTCCGCCAGCCGCCCCCGGCGGACCAGCGCGTCCAGGGCGGCGCGCAGCGTCACGGCGCCCAGCCGATCGGCGGTCTCCCCCACCGCCCGGGCCTCGGCCGCGGCCGCCTCCCGGTCGCCTGCTCCGAGCAGCGCCTCCGCCAGCCGCAGCCGGCACCGGGCCCGCTCGTACGGGTCACCGAACGCGAAGGCGTCCACCGCCGTCCGCCAGGCCGCCACAGCTGGCCTGCCGCGCACCCGGGCCCACTCCGCCTCGGCGCGGGCCAGCCAGGCCATCCCCTCCGGCCCCTGCTCCGCGCCGTCCTCCCCCTCCGCCGCGGTGGCCCGCGCGGCCCCCACCAGCTCCTCGCCCGGGGCGGCCCAGTCCCGCGCCGCCCCCTCGTCCCCGGCCGACCGCCGCTCGGCCACCGCGTCCGCGATCGCCCCGAGAGCCAGCGCGGCGAGCCGCACGGTCGCGTTGGGCCGGGTCCCGGACTCGTCGGAGAGCGCGGCGACGGTCGTACGGAACTGGGCGACGGCGGCCCCGGGATCGCGCCGCAGGACGGCCGCCTCGGTGAGCGCGACGCCCGCGACGAGCCCGGCCATCCAGTCGTACGGCCCGTCCAGCAGCGCCCTGGCCCGCTCCACCGCGCTGTCGTCACCGCGGGCGAGGGCGACGTACAGGGCGGGTCCGGCGGCGTGGCCGGCCGTGGCGGGCAGCCGGTCGACGTCGGCGGCCGAGCGGGCGCACTCGTCCCAGCGGCCCAGGGTGTACAGGCACAGGGAGTGGAGGTACCGCATCTCCACCGGATACGGGGAGGACAAGAGGCCGACGCGGCCCGCGCGGTCCAGCCCGTCGGCGAGCCGGGCGAGGCATCCCTCCAGGTCACCCGATTCGAAACAGCCCGAGGCGAGGTTGAACAGCGCGCGCATCTCCACGGGCGGATTGCCCGCGCGCCGGGCCAGCTCGCGGGCCTCCAGCAGACGCGCCCGGCCCGCCTCCGTACGCCGGTTGCTCCGGGGGTCGAGGCCGACCACGGAGACGATCAGGTCGGCCCGGGCATCGTCGAGTCCGAGCCGCTCGGCGACCTCCAGCGCCCGGCTCGCGACCCGCCGGGCCTCCTCGTCCTCCCCCACGTACCGCGCCGCCATCACATGCGTGGCCGCCGCCCATACCCAGGTACGGGACGGGGGCTCGGCGGGGATCATCTCCAGAGCCTCGCTGCTGTACCGGAACGCGGCCTTCAGGCTGTCGACGCGCATCAGGTCACCGGCGAGGGTGTAGCGCACCCGGGCGGCCAGCTCGGAGCCCGCGTCCGGGCCGACGCCGGCGAGCGCCGCGCGGGTGAGCGAGACCGCCCGGTGGTTCTCCCCGGCGCGCGCGGCGGCCGACGAGGCGCGCAGCGTGAGGGTGACCGTGTCGAGGTCCCGGGGCCGGGCCCCGGCGTCCACGGACTGCCACAGGTCGAGGGCGCCCTCCAGATGCCGCAGTTCCTCGGCGGGTGCCCCGATCCCGCGCGCGTGGTCGGCCGCCTCGACGGACGCCGTCAGCGCGTCGGCGAGGTCGTGGCTCTCCCGCGAGTGATGGGCACGCTCGGCGCTCTCCGCGGCGCGCCCCCGGCGGGCCAGCAGCCTCGCGAACACCCCGTGCAACCGGACCCGTTCGCCCGGCAGCAGATCCGCGTAGACCGCCTCCCGGGTGAGGGCGTGCCGGAACTCGTACGTGGATCCCCCGTGCGGCAGCAGCAGTTGCCGGCCGACCGCCTCCCGCAACGCGGACTCCAGCTCGTCCTCGGGGAGTTGGACGGCGTCCCGCAACAGCTCGTGCCCCACCCTGCGCCCCGCGACCGCCGCCGTGCGCAGCACCTGCTGGGCGGCGCCGGGCAGTTGCTCGATCCGGATCAGCAGCAGGTCGGCCAGCTGGCTGGGCAGCACCGCCCCCGGCTCCTCCGCCGTCGCGGCCAGCAACTCCTCCGCGTAGAAGGCGTTGCCCTCGGCCCGCTCGACGATCCGGCCGACCGTGGCGTCGGACAGCGGCTCGGCGCGCAGCGACCGCACCAGCCGCGCGACCTCCGGGTCCGGCATCGGCCGCAGCTCCAGCCGCTCCACGGCGGGCAGCCGCACCAGCTCGGCGAGCAGGGGGCGCAGCGGGTGGCGACGGTGCAGGTCGTCCGCGCGGTACGAGGCGAAGACGGCGAGGCGGTGGGCCGGGGCGCCGGGGGCGGGGCGTTGGAGCACCGCCCGGCTGAGCAGGAAGCGCAGCAGGTCGCGCGAGGACTGGTCGGCCCAGTGCAGGTCCTCCAGCACGAGCAGGACGGGGACCGCCCCGGAGAGGTCGCTCAACAGCGCGGCGATGCCCTCGAAAAGCTGCAGCCGGTCGCCGCCGTCCGCGCCGCCGCCGAGCAGTCGGCCCGTCGCCGGGTGCGCCTGAAGGAGCGGCGCGAACCGCTCGTCCGCCGCCAGGGCGCCGAGAATCTCGGTGAACGGTAGATAGGGCAGACCGACGTCGCCGAGGTCCACGCAGTGCCCGGTGAACACGACGGTGCGTGTTTCCGCCGCGTACGCCGCGGCCTCCGCCAGGGTCCGGCTCTTGCCGACCCCCGCGTCACCCGCGACCAGTACGGCGCGGGGCTCTCCGCCGCCGGCCCGGTCCAGCACGTCCCTCAGCCGGGCCATCTCGGAGTCCCGCCCGACGAACGGCGCGTGCATGATGCTCTGAGCCACGCGGCCATCCTGACACGCCGCAGTGGGGTGGGTTGTCGAGAACGGGGCCCGGTCACCTCAGGTGACCAGGCCCCGCCTCCGCTACCGGTACCGCTACGAAGGAACCGGCCCTCAGACCAGGTTCACCGAGCGCGCCGACGTCGCGCCGATCTCCTCGGCCACCTCCGCGAGCACGGTCGGCGGAACCGTGTCGTCCACCGTCAGCACCGCCAGCGCCTCGCCACCCGCAGTGGACCGGGCGACCTGCATGCCGGCGATGTTGATCCCGGCCTCGCCGAAGACACGGCCCACCGTGCCGACGACACCGGGCCGGTCGACGTAGCTCAGGACGACCATGTGGTCGGCGAGCGCGAGGTCCACGTCGTACTCACCGACGGCGACGATCTTCTGGTGGTGCTTCGGCCCGGCCAGCGTGCCGGAGACCGACACCTCCTCACCGCTGCCGAGCGTGCCGCGCACGGTGACGACGTTGCGGTGGTCGGGCGACTCGGAGCTGGTGGTCAGCCGCACCTCGACGCCACGCTCCTGCGCGAACAGCGGAGCGTTGACGTACGACACCGTCTCGTCGACGACGTCCTCGAACACACCCTTGAGGGCGGACAGCTCCAGCACCTTCACGTCGTGCTGGGTGATCTCGCCGTAGACCTCGACGTCGAGGCGGACCGCGACCTCACCGGCCAGCGCGGTGAAGATCCGGCCGAGCCGCTCGGCGAGCGGCAGGCCCGGCTTGACGTCCTCGGCGATGACACCGCCCTGGACGTTCACCGCGTCCGGGACCAGCTCACCGGCGAGGGCGAGGCGCACCGAACGGGCGACCGCGATGCCCGCCTTCTCCTGCGCCTCGTCGGTGGAGGCACCGAGGTGCGGGGTGCAGACGACCTCGTCCAGCTCGAACAGCGGCGAGTCGGTGCAGGGCTCCTTGGCGTACACGTCGAGGCCCGCGCCGGCGACCCGGCCCTCCTTGAGCGCCGAGTACAGCGCGGCCTCGTCGACGATCCCGCCACGCGCGGCGTTGACGATGCGCACCGAGGGCTTGACCTTCTGCAGCGCCTCGGCGCCGATCAGGCCGACCGTCTCGGGGGTCTTCGGCAGGTGGACGGTGATGAAGTCGGAGACCTCAAGGAGATCGTCCAGCGAAAGAACCTTCACGCCCATCTGCGCGGCCCGCGCGGGCTGCACGTAGGGGTCGTAGGCGACGACCTTCATGCCGAAGGCGGACATGCGCTGGGCCACCAGGGCGCCGATGCGGCCGAGGCCGACGACACCGAGGGTCTTCTCGGCAAGCTCCACGCCCGTGTACTTGCTGCGCTTCCACTCGCCGTTCTTCAGCGCCGTGTTCGCCTGCGGGATGTGGCGGGCGGTGGCGAGGAGCAGACCGCAGGCCAGCTCGGCGGCGGTCACGATGTTCGAGGTGGGGGCGTTGACGACCATCACGCCGGCCTTGGTGGCGGCGGAGACGTCCACGTTGTCCAGGCCGACGCCGGCGCGCGCGACGACCTTCAGCCTCTTCGCGGCGGCGATCGCCTCGGCGTCGACCTTGGTGGCCGAGCGGATCAGGATGGCGTCGACGTCGGCGATGGCCGGGAGCAGTTCGGCTCGGTCCGCTCCGTTGACGTTCCGGATCTCGAAGTCCGGGCCCAACGCGTCGACGGTGGCGGGCGACAGCTCTTCAGCGATCAGTACGACTGGTTTCGAGCTCACGTGAGTCCTCACAAGTCCAATGCTGCGGACGGCCGTCCCGACGGCCGCAGGCGGTGGAGGGTGGTGTCCGCGTGGAAGACGCACGACGCTGTGGGCCCGACGCGTATGTAGTGCTGCAGTGTAGTGGCGCCGGGGGCATCGCCTCACGCCACCGCGGAAGGATCACCCGGACGTGAAACAAGGCCGGCCGTGGCACCGGGTGAACCCCGCCACGGCCGGCCTCAAAGGATCAGGCCTCTTCGTCGTTGACCCACGACATGAGCTTGCGCAGCTCCTTGCCGGTGGTCTCCAGCAGGTGCTCGGAGTCCTGGGTCTTGTACTCGTTGTACTTCTTCAGACCGCCGTGGTACTCGTCCATCCACTGCTGGGCGAAGGTGCCGTCCTGGATCTCGGCGAGGACCTTCTTCATCTCGGCCTTGGTGGCGTCCGTGATGATCCGCGGGCCGGTGACGTAGTCGCCCCACTCGGCGGTCTCGGAGATCGACCAGCGCATCTTCTCCAGGCCGCCCTCGTACATGAGGTCGACGATCAGCTTCAGCTCGTGCAGGCACTCGAAGTACGCGATCTCCGGCTGGTAGCCGGCCTCGGTCAGCGTCTCGAAACCGGCCTTGACCAGGGCGGCCGTGCCACCGCAGAGAACGGCCTGCTCTCCGAAGAGGTCGGTCTCGGTCTCCTCGGTGAAGGTCGTCTTGATGACGCCGGCCCGGGTGCCGCCGATGCCCTTGGCGTAGGAGAGGGCCAGCGCGAACGCGTTGCCCGTGGCGTCCTGCTCGACGGCGGCGATACACGGAACGCCGCGGCCCTCCTCGTACTGACGGCGGACGAGGTGGCCGGGGCCCTTGGGGGCGACCATGCAGACGTCGACGCCGGCCGGGGGCTTGATGAAGCCGAAGCGGATGTTCAGGCCGTGACCGAAGAACAGCGCGTCGCCGTCCTTGAGGTTGTCCTTGATGTGGTCCTCGTAGACCTGGGCCTGGATCGGGTCCGGGACGAGGATCATGATGACGTCGGCCTCGGCGGCGGCCTCCGCCGGAGTCACCACGCGCAGGCCCTGCTCCTCGGCCTTCGCCTTGGACTTGGAGCCCTCGTGCAGACCGACGCGGACGTCCGCACCCGAGTCGCGCAGGGACAGCGCGTGGGCGTGGCCCTGGCTGCCGTAACCGATGACCGCGACCTTGCGGCCCTGGATGATGGACAGGTCGGCGTCGGCGTCGTAGAACAGCTCGGCCACTTTGGGTTCTCTCCTTGAGTGCAGGTGTTGCGTCCCACCGTATGACGGCGGGCGGAATGAAAGTCTGCGGGTCTCGGCATACGGGCGGCCGCGCGTCGTCGGCCGCCCGTGTCGCGTGTCAGGCCGACCGGTCCAGGGCGCGCAGTGAGCGGTCCGTGATCGAACGGGAGCCGCGGCCGATCGCGATCGTGCCGGACTGGACCAGCTCCTTGATGCCGAACGGCTCCAGCATCTTGAGCATGGCGGACAGCTTGTCGCTGGACCCGGTGGCCTCGATGGTGACGGCCTCCGGGGAGACGTCGACCGTCTTGGCGCGGAACAGCTGGACGATCTCGACGATCTGGGAGCGCGTCTCGTTGTCGGCGCGCACCTTCACCAGAACGAGTTCCCGCTGAACGGCGGAGCCCGGTTCCAGCTCGACGATCTTCAGGACGTTGACGAGCTTGTTGAGCTGCTTCGTCACCTGCTCCAGGGGCAGTTCCTCGACCACCGTCACCACGATGGTGATCCGGGAGATCTCAGGGTGCTCGGTGACACCGACCGCGAGCGAGTCGATGTTGAAGCCGCGACGGGAGAACAGCGCGGCGATCCGGGCCAGGATGCCGGGGGTGTTCTCCACCAGGACGGAGAGCGTGTGCTTGGACATGTCTCGTTCGGTCTCTCTCGCTCAGTCGTCTTCGTTGTCGCCGAAGTCGGGGCGGACGTCCCGGGCGGCCATGATCGTGTCGTTCGAGGTGCCGGCGGCGACCATCGGCCACACCATCGCGTCCTCGTGCACGACGAAGTCGACGACGACCGGGCGGTCGTTGATCGAGTTCGCCTCCTCGATGACCTTGTCGAGGTCGTCCGGGGACTCGCAGCGGATCGCGTAGCAGCCCATGGCCTCCGACAGCTTCACGAAGTCGGGGACGCGGGTACCGCGGGCGTTCGGGTTGACGTCGTCCGGGCCGCTGTGCAGAACGGTGTTGGAGTAGCGCTGGTTGTAGAACAGCGTCTGCCACTGGCGGACCATCCCGAGGGCGCCGTTGTTGATGACGGCGACCTTGATCGGGATGTTGTTCAGCGCGCAGGTGGTGAGTTCCTGGTTGGTCATCTGGAAGCAGCCGTCGCCGTCGACCGCCCAGACGGTCCGGTCCGGGGCTCCGGCCTTGGCGCCCATGGCCGCCGGGACCGCGTATCCCATCGTTCCGGCGCCGCCGGAGTTCAGCCAGGTGGCGGGCTTCTCGTACTGGATGAAGTGGGCGGCCCACATCTGGTGCTGGCCGACGCCCGCCGTGAAGATCGTGCCCTCGGGGGCGAGCTGTCCGATGCGTTCGATGACCGCCTGCGGTGACAGCGAGCCGTCGGCCGGCTGGTCGTAGCCGAGCGGGTAGGTCTCGCGCCAGCGGTTGAGGTCCTTCCACCAGGCCGCGTAGCGCGGGGCGTCGGCCTCGTCCGGTCCGCTCTCGCTGTGCTCCTTCTGCACCGCCTGGATGAGGTCGGCGATGACCTCGCGGGCGTCACCCACGATCGGGACGTCGGCGGCGCGGTTCTTGCCGATCTCGGCCGGGTCGATGTCCGCGTGGACGATCTTCGCGAACGGCGCGAAGCTGTCCAGCTTGCCGGTGACACGGTCGTCGAAGCGGGCGCCGAGGGCGACGATCAGGTCGGCCTTCTGCAGCGCGGTGACCGCGGCCACGGAGCCGTGCATCCCGGGCATGCCCAGGTGCTGCGGGTGGCTGTCGGGGAACGCACCGAGCGCCATCAGCGTGGTGGTGACGGGCGCGCCGGTCAGCTCGGCCAGCACCTTCAGCTCGGCCGTCGCCCGCGCCTTGAGGACACCGCCGCCGACGTACAGGACGGGCCGGTTGGCGGAGGTGATCAGCTTGGCGGCCTCGCGGATCTGCTTGGCGTGCGGCTTGGTGACGGGCCGGTAGCCGGGCAGGTCCATGGCGGGCGGCCAGGAGAAGGTGGTCTTCGCCTGGAGGATGTCCTTGGGGATGTCGACCAGGACCGGTCCCGGGCGGCCGGTCGAGGCGATGTGGAACGCCTGCGCGATCGCCCGGGGGATGTCCTCCGCCTTGGTGACCAGGAAGCTGTGCTTGGTGATCGGCATGGTGATGCCGACGATGTCCGCCTCCTGGAAGGCGTCCGTACCGATCGCCTTGGACACGACCTGGCCGGTGATCGCGACGAGCGGCACGGAGTCCATGTGCGCGTCCGCGATCGGGGTGACCAGGTTGGTGGCGCCCGGACCGGACGTCGCCATGCACACCCCGACCTTGCCGGTGGCCTGCGCGTAACCGGTGGCCGCGTGGCCGGCGCCCTGCTCGTGGCGGACCAGCACGTGGCGCACCCGCTTGGAGTCCATCATCGGGTCGTACGCCGGCAGGATGGTGCCGCCGGGGATGCCGAACACCGTGTCGGCCCCGACCTCCTCGAGAGAGCGGATGAGGGACTGCGCACCCGTGACGTGCTCGACGGGGGTGGTCGGTCCTCCGGATCGGGGCCGCGGCTGCGGATGGTGGGCCCCGGTGGCCTGCTCGGTCATCGGCATTCTCTTCTCGATGCTGAGGGTGTTTTGCGAGGTTCGTGCGGTGTGCGGCTAACGCCGACTGGTGCCCGTGCAACAAAAAACCCCTCCTTGCCACAGGGCAAGCGAGGGGAGCGCGTCGGGTACGGTCGCTGGGGATTCCGGACGCCGTCCGGTGGGTCCCAGCTTCAGCCGACGCGCTTTCCAAGTACGAGGATTCGGGTGCGCATGGCAATGACCCTCTCTCCGGCGCGCACCGCGTGTCAAGCGGGTGGGACGGGAGTCTCAACATGTGAGCGACGGGCACGTCCGCCTCCATGGACAGCGGTGACACCACTGGTGTACACCCCCGTGCCCGTCAATGCTCGCTCATCCCCGGGGCGCCAGGGTCGGCGCCGTGGCCACGACACGCCCCTCCGATTCTCTCGCGCCGCCCGCGAAGACGGGTTCCGCCGGTCCGGAGGGCATCGGGAAGTGGCCGCGGGACAGCGCCCGGCGCAGGCGGTACTCGTCCAGCGGCCCGGAGAAGGCGGCGCCCTGACCATGTGTGCAGCCCATCGCGCGCAGGGCGACGACCTGCTCGGGCAGGTCCACTCCGTCGGCCACGGACTCCAGGCCCAGGTCGTCGGCGATGCGCAGCAGCCCACGCGTGATCTTCTGCAGCCGGGTGGATTCGACGACCCCCTCGACGAGGCCGCGGTCCAGCTTCAGTACGTCGACGGGGAGCCGGCGCAGCGCCGTGATGGCCGCCTGCCCGCTGCCGAGGCCGTCCAGGGCGATTCTGACGCCGAGGCGGCGGAGGTGGTTCAGCCGGCGCTCCAGCTCGTCCGGCGGACCCTTCAGCTCGGTGTCGGACAGCTCGACGACCAGGGAGCCGGGGGGCAGCCCGTGGCGGGTGAGCAGCGTCTCCACCGAGCCCGGGGGCAGTGAGCGGTCCAGCAGACGCCGGGCGCTCATCCGGACGGACACCGGGACGTTGAGCCCGCTGGTGAGGCGGTCGGCGGCCTGCTCGACGGCCTGCTCGAGCATCCAGCGGCCCAGCTCGGCGGTCTTCTCGCTGTCCTCGGAGACCCGCAGGAACTCGGCGGGTGTGAACAGCACCCCCTGGGACGAACGCCAGCGGGCGGCGGTCGCGACCGACGAGATCCGGCCGGTGCCCAGCTCCACCACGGGCTGGTTGAGCAGCATGAACTCGCCGTCGTGCAGCGCGGCCCGCAGCCGGGTGGCCAGCTCGGCCCTGCGGACGACGTCCTGCTGCATCTGCGGCTTGTACAGCTCGACGCGGCCCTTGCCGGACGCCTTCGCCCGGTACATGGCCAGGTCGGCGTTGCGCAGCAGCTCGCCCGCGCCGAGGCCGGGCTCGGCGAAGGAGACGCCGATGGAGGCGGCGACCCGGACATCGTTGCCGTCGATGGTGTACGGCTGCGAGAGGGCGATCCGGAGCCGGTCCGCCAGCTCCAGGATGTGCCGTTCCCGGTCGACGCGGTCGTGGGAGCCGTCCCCGACGATGAGAGCGGCGAACTCGTCCCCGCCGAGGCGGGAGGCGGTGTCCCCCTGGCGTACGGCGTCCTGGAGCCTGCGGGCGGCCTGGACGAGCAGTTCGTCCCCGGCCTGGTGACCGATGGTGTCGTTGACGGCCTTGAAGCCGTCGAGGTCGATGAAGAGGACCGCCGTGTTGCGCAGGGCGGCACCGCGGTCGGAGGAGCGGCGGCCGGAGAGCGCCTGCTGGACGCGCTTGGTGAACAGGGCTCGGTTGGGCAGGTCGGTGAGCGGGTCGTGCTCGGCGTTGTGCTGTAGCTGGGCCTGCAGGCGCACGCGCTCGGTCACGTCCCGGCTGTTGAGGATGAGGCCGCCGTGGTGGCGGTTGACCGTGGACTCCACGTTCAGCCAGCCTCCCCCGCCGGACTTGAAGCGGCACTCGATGCGGGTGGTGGGCTCCTCGGCGGGGCTGGCGGCGAGGAAGCGGCGCACCTCGTGGACGACGCAGCCGAGGTCCTCGGGATGGATGATCGAGGCCAGCTCCTTGCCGACGAGGTCCTCCGCGGGGCGTCCGTAGACCCCGGCGGCGGCCGGGCTGACGTAGCGCAGGATGCCGTTCGGCGCGGCGATCATGATGACGTCGCTGGAGCCCTGCACCAGGGACCGGAAGTGGTTCTCCTTCTGGGCCAGTTCCTGGGTGAGGGTGATGTTGTCGAGGAGCATGATGCCCTGGCGCACGACGAGGGCGAGCACGACGGTGGAGGCGGTGATGAGCACCACGCGGTCGACGCGGCGGCCGTTGAGGACGTTGTAGAGGATGCCCAGCGTGCAGACGGCGGCGGCCAGGTAGGGCGTGAGCGCGGCCAGGGAGCCGGCGATGGGGCGGGTGGCCGGATACCGACCGTGACCTCCGCCCTGGAGGAGCGCGTGCACCTGCCCCGCCTGCGGACTGTCGTGCCGGTGCCCCGGGTGGACCTCGTGGCGGTGCCCCGCGTGGGCGTCGTGGCGCCGGCCCGTGTGTACGTCGTGGCGCTGGCCCGGGATGTGTTCGTGCACCACGCGCGCGTGCCCGACCTCGTCCGCCTGTCCGTGGCGCCGGCCGGCCCAGGGAGCGTAGGCGAGCAGCAGGGAGCCCGCGAACCAGCCGGCGTCGAGGAGCTGGCCCGACTCGTAGCTGGTGTGCAGCAGGGGCGAGGTGAACAGGGCGTCGCACATCACGGTGAGCGCGAGGGCGCCGATCGCGGTGTTCACCGCGGAGCGGTGCATCGAGGAGCGGCGGAAGTGCAGCGCGAGCACCATGCTGACCAGGGCGATGTCCAGCAGGGGGTAGGCCAGCGAGAGCGCGGTGTGCGCGGTGTCGGCGTCGTCGAGCTGGGTGTTCTGCGCGAGCGCGAGGCTCCAGGAGAGAGTGACCAGGGAGCCGCCGATGAGCCAGGAGTCCAGCGCGAGACAGACCCAGCCGGCCCTGGTCACCGGCCGTTTGGCCAGCACCAGCAGTCCGACGATGGCGGGCGGCGCGAAGCAGAGGAAGAACAGGTCCGCGTAGCTCGGCTCGGGCACGGGCCGCTCCAGGACGACCTCGTACCACCCCCAGACGCCGTTGCCCAGGGCCGCCATGGCGGAGGAGAGGGCGAACAGCAGCCAGGCGGGTCGAAAGCGGCTGCGGCGGCTGCGCGCGTAGCGGAAGCAGGAGACGGCGGCCGCGCCGGCCGCGGCACTGAGCCCGAAGTCGCCCATGACGAGGGCGACTTGCTCGTTGCCCCAGCCGAACGCGGCACCGACGGCGTAGGCCGCGCAGAGCAGGACGAGGACGATCTGGGCCCGCAGGCTCGCGCCACCGTGGTCGGGCGCCGGCCCGCCGGGCAGCGGTCCGGGCAGCGACCTGGCCGCACGGAGCGCCGGGTTCAGCGTGGGGGCGGAGGACTGGCGGGGACTCACGGGGTCTCCCCGGTGAGCGCCGCTCCCCTGTCCCGCTGGTCCCGGTGCGTGGGAGGGGTGTGCTTTCTGCGGTTGCTGTGCCTGCGGTGATGACCTTGACCGCTGTGGCCGTCGTGGCTCCCGTGCGGGTGCCTCCGCGTCACAGCTCGCCAGGGCCGCCGTCGGCGGCTCCGCCGCGTCGGATCGTTCGTCCATAGGCCGTGCATCGCCCGTCGCCCCCCTCGCTGTCTCAAGTCCGTCCCCGGCGCCGAACGGTGCGCGGCGCAGCCCCTGTCGGGACGATACACCAGGATCGTCACTCAGGGACATAGCTCCTCTACGCTCAGTGACCATCTCTGGCAACACGAGCACGTTCCGCTTCCGAAGGAACGCGGAGGGTGCCCGAAGTGGACTACGCGCCGTCCGTCCCGCCCGTCGTAGAGACCACGTTGCGCAGGGGCTCCCGGTTCACGAATCGCCCCAACTGGTCCACCAGCAACCTTTTGGCACGCGGCAGGAAGGCCGACGTGGGACCGCCGACGTGGGGGCTGATGAGCACCCCCGGGGCGCGCCAGAGCGGGTGCCCGGGAGGCAGCGGCTCCGGATCGGTGACGTCGAGGGCCGCGGTGAGGCGCCCGGTGTCCAGTTCCGCGAGCAGCGCCTTGGTGTCGACGACGCCTCCGCGGGCAACATTCACCAGGAGGGCCCCGTCCTTCATACGGGCCAGGAAGTCGGCGTCGACCATGCCTCGTGTCTGCTCCGTGAGCGGAGTGGACAGGATCACGACATCCGCCCGTGGCAGCAGGGAGGGCAGTTCGGTGAACGAATGCACCGGTCCGCGCGCCGTGGTGCGCTCAGAGCGCGCGACGCGCGCCACCCGCGCCACCTCGAAGGGCACGAGCCGGTCCTCGATGGCGGCGCCGATCGCTCCGTAGCCGACGATCAGGACGGACTTGTCGGCGAGCGCGGGGCGGAAGTCGCCCTTCCAGCGCTCCTGTTGCTGGTCCCGGACGAAGTCGGGGACACCGCGCAGTGAGGCGAGGGTCAGGGTGAGCGCGAGTTCGGCCGTGCTGGCCTCGTGCACCCCCCGCGCGTTGCACAGCTGGACGCCGGGCGGGAGCACGGACATCCGGGCCAGGACGTCGTCGACACCCGCCGTGAGCGTCTGGATCACCCGCACGTTCCGCATGCGCTCCAGCGGGCTCACCTTCACCGGCCAGCGCTTCATATAGGGGACCACGTACAGGACGCAGTCCGCGGGGTCTCCCGGATACGGCTGTGTGCCGTCCTCACCCCCGTCCCAGAAGAGATAGCGGGGGCCCCGCGGGAGGCCCTCGATCTCGTCCGGCGGGATGGGGAGCCACACCGCGGCGGTCACGTCCGCGGTCGGGTCGGCAGTCGCGTCAGCAGTCATGCCCGGAGGCTATGTCAGGTACCCGGCACGGCAGAGGTTAGGTTGGGGGTCGGGAGAGGGAGGGTCACGACCAGGTGGAGCGCAGGACGATCGGCGCGGCGACGCTCGAGGTGGGGGCCGTAGGACTCGGGTGCATGCCGATGAGCTGGGCGTACACCGGGTCACGGCAACGGGGCGAAGAGTCGATGCGGACGGTGCACCGGGCGCTCGACCTCGGCACCACGCTGCTGGACACGGCCGACATGTACGGCCCCTTCACCAACGAGCTGCTGGTGGGCCGGGTACTGAAGGAGCGCCGTGCGGAGGCCTTCGTCTCCACCAAGGTGGGTCTGTTGGTGGGTGAGCAGCACATCGTGGCCAACGGGCGCCCCGGCTACGTGCGGCGCGCCTGCGACGCCTCGCTGCGCCGGCTGCAGACCGACGTCATCGATCTCTACCAGCTCCACCGGGCGGACCCCGAGGTCCCCGTGGAGGAGACGTGGGGCGCGATGGCGGAACTGGTGCAGGCCGGAAAGGTCAGGGCGCTGGGCCTGTGCGCGGTCGGCGCGCGGGCGGGACGCGGGCCGGGCTCGGGGGTGTACGACGCCACGATCCGCCAGCTCCGGCGGGTCCAGCAGATCTTTCCGGTGAGCGCGGTGCAGGCGGAGTTGTCCGTCTGGTCCCGGGAGGCGCTGGACGCCCTTCTCCCCTGGTGCGCGGCCCGCGGCATCGGCTTCCTCGCCGCCATGCCCCTGGGGAACGGTTTCCTCACCGGCACCCTGACGCCCGGCGGGGGCTTCGAGCGCGATGATCTCCGGGCGCGGCACCCCCGTTTCACCGCGGACATGATGGCCGCCAACCAGCCTCTCGTCGTCGGTCTGCGCCGCGTCGCGGCACGCCACGGGGAGAGGGTGACCCCGGCCCAGGTCGCCCTCGCCTGGATCCTGTCCCTCGGCCCGCACGTGGTGCCGGTGCCGGGCACCAAACAGGCACGGTGGGCGGCGGAGAACGCGGCCGCCCACGCCCTGCGGCTCACGGCCGCGGATCTGGCCGAGGTGGCGGCCCTGCCTCCCGCCCGGGGATCCTGGGACTGAGCGGGCACGCGGAGGCACCGACGGCGCGACCTGCGGCATGTGCCGTGAGGGCGTGGTGCCGGCCGTGCCGGCGGTGCTTGACGTGTGTGCGTGGTGCCGGTGGTGCGTGACGCGTGGGTGATGCCGGAGTTGCGCGCGTGGTGCCTGGGGTACGTGACGTGTGTGAGTGGTGCCGGCTGTGCATGCGGTGCGGGATGGTGTGGTGTGGCGTGGCACGTGAAATATCCGCTTGATCGGGCGGAGGCGGAACCTGTGGGGCACTCGCGGTGTATGACAGGTAGAAGCTCCACGCCGAAGGGATCGTGATGGTGCAACGTCGAGTGGTGACGGCCGCGTTGGCCGCAGCCGTGCTCCTGGTGACGTCCGGCTGCTCCTCCGACGACGGGGAGAAGGACGCGACCGGCAGCTCACCCCCGAGCAGCAGCAGTGCCGAGTCGCCCCCACCCGAGCGGGCGGCGGACGCGGCGCCCCCCGCCAAGGGGTCGGTGAAGGTGGTCCGTACCGTCGCCGAGGACCTCGACAGCCCCTGGGGTCTCGCCCCGCTGCCCGAGGGCGGGCTCCTCGTGTCCTCCCGCGACGAGGCCACGATCAGCAGAATCGACGAGGAGTCCGGCAGGAGGACCGTGCTCGGGGAGGTTCCCGGCGTGGCCCCGGCCGGGGAGGGCGGCCTCCTGGGCATCGCGATCTCCCCGGAGTACGCCTCGGACCACATGATCTACGCGTACTTCACCTCGGAGTCCGACAACAGGATCGTACGGATGCTCTACGACCCCGAGAAGCCGGCGGGCGAGCAGCTCGGCGCCCCCGACACCATCCTCCGCGGCATCCCCAAGGGCACGAACCACAACGGAGGCCGTCTCGCCTTCGGCCCCGACCAGATGCTGTACGCGAGCACGGGCGAGCGGTACGAGGGTCCCCTGGCCCAGGACAAGGACTCCCTCGGCGGCAAGATCCTCCGTATGACCCCGGACGGCGAGCCGGCCCCGGGCAACCCCTTCGACTCCGTCGTGTACTCGTACGGCCACCGCAACGTCCAGGGGCTGGCGTGGGACGCCAGGCAGCGTCTGTGGGCCTCGGAGTTCGGCCAGGACACCTGGGACGAGCTGAACCAGATCCGGCCCGGCGGGAACTACGGCTGGCCGGAGGTGGAGGGCAAGAGCGACACATCCGGTTACGTCGACCCGGTGGCCGTGTGGCGGACGGACGAGGCATCCCCGAGCGGCATCGCCATAGCGGAGGGCTCGGTCTGGATGGCGGGGCTGAAGGGGCAGCGTCTGTGGCGCGTTCCCCTCGACGGCACCAAGGCGGCCGCCGACCCCCAGGCCTTCCTGGAGGGCGACCACGGCCGGCTCCGCACGGTCGTCTCCGCCGGTGCGGACAAGCTGTGGCTGGTGACCAGCGAGACGGACGGCCGGGGTTCCCCGCAGGGCGACGACGACCGGATCCTGGAGCTGCGGGTGAAGTAGACCGCCTCCTACTCCCCGTCCGGCCCGCCCGCCTCCGCACCCGCCTCGTCCCGCATCTGCTCGGGAGGCCGTACGACGACCTTCCCGGACGCCAGGTCTATCGGTCCGCGTCCCGGATCGTTGTCGCCGACGTCCTCCCGGGTCAGTTCCAGCCGCTTCTGCTCGTCACGCGTGTGCTTGCGGCCGGGCGCGAACAGTTCCTCGAAGGCGTTGAACACGGTTCTCCCTCCCCAGCCGCGAGGCGGCGGGTGCCGGTCTCTGTCAGCGGAGCCGCGCTGGCCTCCCCTCCATCATCCCGCCGCCAGCCGCTCCCCGGCCCCCGCCGGGGACAGCCCCACCCGATGGGCCACCGCCGCCGCCTCGCCACGGCCGGACACGCCCAGCTTGGCGAGGATGTTGGAGACGTGGACGCTGGCCGTCTTCGGGGAGATGAAGAGTTCCTCGGCTATCTGGCGGTTGGTGCGGCCGACGGCCACCAGGCGCAGGACGTCGTGCTCGCGGCCGGTGAGGCCGAGCGCTGCTACGGGGTCGGCCGGGGCGAGGGCCGGTTCGGGGGCGTGGCGCAGGGTGAGGCGGGCCCGGCGGGCGAGGAGGGTGACCGCGTCGGCGAGCGGGCGGGCGCCGAGGTGGCCGGCGACGGCGGCGGCGAGCCGCAGCAGTTCCGTCGCTCGGTCCCGGGCCTCGTCGTCCGTGCTGTGGGCCAGCAGTGCCTCGGCGAGGCGGTGCCGGACGCGGGCGAGGTCGTAGGGCCGCTCCAGGGGCTCGAAGGCGGTGACGACGTCGGACCAGGTGTCCGGGTCCGACAGGCCCTCGGCTCGCTGGAGTTCGGCGCGGACCCAGTGTTCGTGGGCGAGCCAGATCGGTGCGCCGGTGGTGAGTTTCCTGACCGCGGTGAGGATCCGGTCGAGGGTCTCGGCGCGGCCCGGCCCGGCGGTGGGCAGGGCGCGGGCGTCGGCCTCGGCGGTGGCGGCGGTGAGCAACAGGGGCCAGGCATAGCGCTGGGTGCCGACAGGGAAACCGGTGTCGAGGACGCGGGCCAGTTCGGCGCGGGCGTCCGCGAGGCGGCCCTCGGCGGCGGCGATGCCGAGGGTGAGGAAGGACAGCGGCAGGTTGTTCTGGGGCATCGGGTTGTGGGTGCCGAAGTAGCGATGGGCGGCGGCCAGTTGGCGCCGGGCCTCGGCGGTGTCACCGCGGGCGAGGGCGAGGGCGGCGAGGGACAGGGAGCTGCCGCCGCGGCTCTTGGTGCTGCTCCCGGCGCAGCCGGCCTGCACGGCGGCTTCCGTGGCCTCGTCCCAGTGGCCGAGGGAGTAGAGCGACTCGGACAGGTTGCCCCAGATCCAGGCCTCGGAGTCGCGCAGGCCCATGCGCCGGGTGACGTCGAGGCCGGTGCGCAGCAGGCGCGCGGCCTCCTGGGAGCGGCCGACGCCCTCCAGGCAGGAAGGGAGGTTCACATGGGCGCGGCCCACGACGGCGGCGGGACCGCGTTCGAGCGAGCGCCGCAGGACGGCCCTCATCTCCTCGATGCCCGTCTCGATGTGGCCGGCGTCGGCCATCAGGCCGCCGAGGGTGAGGCGGGCGTTGAGTTCGATGTCCTCGGCGCCGACCATGCGCGCGTACTCGACGGCGCGCTGGGCGTCGGAGAGCGCGTCGGGGCCGGGGGCGTGGAGCATGGACCAGCCGGCGACGCGGGAGAGGACCTCGGCGTGCACCTCGGAGGGCGGCAGGCCGCGGACGAGTTCCTGGGCGGTGGCGAGTTCCTTCCAGCCGTCGCCCCGGGCCAGACCCTCGATCAGCAGCGAGCGCTGAACCCAGAACCAGGCGGCGCGCAGCGGGCTGCTTCCGTCCGCCAGCCGGTCGAGGGCCCGGCGGGTGATCCTCAGGGCCCGCTCCCGCTCCCCGCACAGCCGTCCCGCGACGGCTGCCTCGGCCATCAGGTCGAGATAGCGCAGCGGATGGGTGCCCGGGGCGCAGCCGCAGGGCGGGTAGACCTCGGTGTAGTCGACGGGGCGCAGGGCGGCGCGCACGGAGTCGGGGGCGGCGTCCCAGAGCTCCATCCCCCGTTCCAGGAGGCGCAGTTGCTCGGTGTGGGCGTGCCGGGCGCGGGCCTCGGCGGAGGCGTCGAGGACGGCGGGCAGGGCCTTGGCGGCGTCGTGGGCGTGGTACCAGTAGCTGGCCAGGCGGGTGGCGCGGCCGTCGGCGGGGACGAGGGTGGGGTCGGCCTCCAGGACCTCGGCGTAGCGGCGGTTGAGGCGGGAGCGTTCGCCGGGCAGCAGGTCGTCGCCGACGGCCTCGCGGACCAGGGAGTGCCGGAAGCGGTAGCCGTCGTCGCCGGGGGCGGCGATCAGGATGTTGGCGCCGACGGCGGCCCGCAGTGCCTCGATGAGGTCGTCCTCGGGGAGCCGGGCGACCGCCGCGAGCAGGGCGTACTCCACGGTGGAGCCGCCCTCGGCGACGATGCGGACGACCCGCTGGGCGTCCTCGGGGAGCCGTTCGACGCGGACGAGGAGCAGGTCGCGCAGGGAGTCGGTGAGGCCGGGGCAGCCGCCGTCGTGGACGGCGACGGCGAGTTCCTCGACGAAGAAGGCGTTGCCGTCGGAGCGTTCGAAGATCTCGTCGGCGCGGTCCTTGTCGGGTTCGGCGGCGAGGATGCCGGCGAGCTGGTGGCCGACCTCGGCGCGGTTGAAGCGGGGGAGTTCGACGCGGCGGACCGTGCGGAGGCGGTCGAGTTCGGCGAGGAGGGGGCGCAGCGGGTGGCGGCGGTGGATGTCGTCGGAGCGGTAGGTGGCGAGGACGACGAGGCGGCCGGTGCGCAGGGTGCGCAGCAGGTAGGAGAGGAGGTGGCGGGTGGAGGCGTCGGCCCAGTGCAGGTCCTCCAGGACGAGGACGATCGTGCGGTCGGCGGCGAGGCGTTCCAGCAGGCGGGCGGTGAGTTCGAAGAGGCGGGCGGTGCCCTCCTCGTCGTGCCGGGCGCGCGAGGTCTCGCCCAACTCGGGCAGCAGCCGGGCCAGTTCCTGTTCCTGCCCGGCGGCCGCGGCGGCCAGTTCGTCGGGCAGTTGGCGGCGCAGGGCGCGCAGCGCGGTGGAGAAGGGGGCGAAGGGCAGTCCGTCGGCGCCGATCTCGACGCAGCCGCCGGGTGCGACGACCGCGCCCCCGCGCGCGGCCTCGGCGGCGAACTCCTCGACCAGGCGGGTCTTGCCCACCCCGGCCTCACCGCCGAGGAGGAGCGCCTGCGGGCCACCCCCGTCTCCTCCGCTTCCCGCCGTACGGGCGGTGCCTTCCCCTGCGCGGGTCAATGCCTCGCGCAACACCTCCAGTTCTGCGGTGCGACCGACGAACACGGGACTGACGGACCTCGTCTCCACATCGCCGAGCATCGCACGACCGCCGGACGCTCCGGCACCGAATATCCGCAGGCTCCGGCCGGCCGGACGCCGGTCACCCACCCCGCGTCCGGCCTCCGCACCCCCGACCGCCCGCCCGGCCTGCGCACCGCCGTGCCCGGCCTCCGCACGGCCGGCGGCGACGCTCCCGGCCCCGCGTCCGGTTTCCGCGTCCCCGACCGGTCGTCCGGCACCCGCGCCGCCAGCCCCGCGTCCGGCTTCCGCGGCGCCGTGCCTGGCACCCGCACGCTCGGTCGTCCCCCGCCCGGCTGCGGCGCGCTCCCCGTCGGCGGCCCCGTTCTCGCGGTTCCGCTGCCCGCTCACGCGGCGCGGAGGAAGCGGAGTCGGCGTATCCGTTCTCCCAGCAGCGGCCGTTCGGCGTCCTTGTCCCCTTCCCCGCCGGCGGACCTCGCCGCCGTCCTGGATTCGTGTGCGGCCTCGCGACGGGCGCGGCGGGCCTCGCGTACCTGTCGGTGGTGCTCCGCCTCGCGGATCAGCTCGGCGGATCGGATCTGCTGGAGGTCGTACTCGAACATCTCGTACCCCTGGTGAAGAGTCGGTCTCGGCTCGCTTGCTGCGATGACTCCACCTTCGTCTCCCAGGCGGTGCGGCCACATCGGGAGAGTTCCGCATCTTGGACGCGAGAGGGGCCTTAGGTCCGTCGTAGGTATCCCTATGACGGACCTAAGGCCCCTCAGAAACGTCCTGCTGTGTGCCGCGGCGGCGTCAGGTGCTCGGCAGCGCCAGCAGCAGGTCGGAGTACTTCAGGGCGGCGAGCACCAGCCCGATGAAGCCGACCGAGACACCGGCCCAGGCCACCGACTTGATCCACGGTGCCTGCACCTGGTCGGGGTCCCCGAACGCGGGCCGCACCAGCACGGCGACGCCGACGATCAGTCCGAGCAGCGCGAACACACCGCCCCACAGCGCGGAGGCCTGCCAGGCGTCGCCGTAGACCGCTTGGAGCTGCGTGGCGACGGTGGCGTTCGACGCGGCCTGCATCTCCAGCTGGCCGGTGATCTCCTCGCGCGCGGAGGCGACCGTGCCGACCCAGCCGCCGGTCAGCGACACCAGGCCCAGCACCACGGACACGATGCCGGCGGCACCCTGCCCCACACCCGGCGCCGCCTTGGCGGCGGCCGGCGGGAACTCGTCGTCGAACTCTCCGGCCTCGTCGGAGCCGTCGGCCTCGACCGTGTCGCCGCTGTCCGTCGCGGCCGTGCGGTCCTGCTCCTTCGCCGCGTCGTCCTTGGTGACGTCGGCGGTCTTCACCGACGCGTCCTCGTTCGTGGCCTCGGCGCCCGTGTCGGCACCGGTCTCGTCAACTGTTGTGGTTCCCATACCTCGCACCGTACGAATGTTGTCTGAGAGGTTTCTTAATGATCGCTGTGAGCCTCGCGATCACGTGCCGCGCGCCATTCGGGCGCCAGGACGGACCATATCTCCACGTCGTGCCGGACACCCCGATGGGGATACCTCTCCCGCTGCACACCGTCCCTGACCATGCCGAGCCGCCGTGCGACGTTCAGGCTCGGCGTGTTGCCGGAGGACGCGATCCACTCGACGCGGTGGATCGCGCGGACGTCGACGGCCCAGTCGATGAGGACGCGCATCGCGCGGGTGACCAGCCCCCGTCCGGTGCCGGCCGGCTCCAGCCAGCAGCCGACCTCGCAGTTGGCGTTCTCCGCGTCGAAGTTGAGGAAGAGGACGCCGCCGAGCAGCGTGCCGTCGAGCCAGATGCCGTGCAGGGAGCCGGTGTCGGCGGCGCGCATGTCGGCGTACCGCTGCAGGACGGCGCGCGCGCCGTCGGTGTCCGTGGCGCTCTGGCCGAAGGGGACGTACGCGTTGATGAAGTCCCGCCCCCGCTCCAGGTGCGTGAGGAACTCCTCGGCGTGCCAGGGTTCCAGGGGCCGCAGTTCGGCCCCGTCGTCACCCAGGGATATCGCGTACATCCGGCTGCCGCTCCTTCGCACCTGCGTCCGTCGCGTCGGCGTCCCCCGCCAGTACGTCCGCCGCCTCGGCGTCCGTCGCGGCGGCCAGCCTCTCATGGGCGGCGCGGGATTCTGGCGGCTCGATGCTGATGCGGGGCATGCGCCGGTCGAGCCAGCGGGGCAGCCACCAGTTGGCGCCGCCGAGCAGGTGCATGAGGGCGGGGACGAGGAGGGTACGCAGGACGAAGGCGTCCAGGGCGACGGCGGCGGCGAGGGCGATGCCGAACATCGCGATCACCCGGTCGCCGCTGAGGACGAAGGCGAGGAAGACGGAGATCATGATGACCGCCGCGGAGTTGATCACCCGGCTGGTCTCGGCGAGGCCCACCCGGACCGCGCGCCGGTTGTCGCCGGTCTCCAGCCACTCCTCGTACATCCGGCTGACCAGGAAGACCTGGTAGTCCATGGAGAGCCCGAAGAGGACCGACACCATGATCACGGGGAGGAAGGGCTCGATCGGCCCGGCGCGGCCGAGGCCCAGCAGTTCGCTGCCCCAGCCCCACTGGAAGATCGCGACGACGACGCCGAACGCGGCGGCGACGGCGGCCACGTTCATCGCGGCGGCCTTGAGCGGTATCCCGATGGACCGGAAGGCGAGCAGGAGCAGCAGACAGCCGAGACCGATGACGACGCCCACGAACAGCGGCAGCTTGCCGACGATGACGTCCGCGAAGTCGTCGTACCCGGCGGTCACCCCGCCGACGTGCAGGTCGAGCGTGGTGCCGGTCTCGGCCCTCGGCAGCACCTCGTCGCGCAGCCGTTCGACGAGATCACTGGTCTTCTCAGACTGCGGGGAGGACTTCGGTGCGACGGTGAGGTACGCGGTGTCGCCGCCGGTGTTGTACGTCACCGGGGTCACCGACGAGACGCCCTCGGTCGCCCGGAGCGTGGTGTCGAGGTTGTCGAGCGCGAGCTTGTCGGCGGCGCCGTCGACCTTGGTGACGAGGGTGAGGGGGCCGTTCACGCCGGGTCCGAAGCCCTGGGCCAGGAGGTCGTAGGCCTGCCGGGTGGTCGTCGCCGCGGGGTCGTTGCCCTGGTCGGAGGTGCCGAGACGCAGTCCGAGCGTGGGCAGGGCGAGCAGGGTCATGACGACGAGGGCGATCGCGCCGAGCTTCTTGGGGTGCCGTTCGACGAAGGCGGACCAGCGGGCGGCGAAGCCGGTGGGCAGTTCGGGCTCGGGCCCGTGCTCGGCGAGGCGGCGGCGCTCGCGACGGCTCAGCGCGCGCATGCCGATGAACGACAGCAGGGCCGGCAGCAGCGTCACGGAGGCGGCGACGGTGAGGACCACGGTGAGCGAGGCGGCTATCGCCACGCCGTTGAGGAAGCCGAGCCGCAGGATCAGCATGCCGAGCAGGGCTATGCAGACCGTGGCACCGGCGAAGACGACGGCGCGCCCGGTGGTCGCGACCGCGTTCCGCGCCGCCTCCTCGACGGGCAGGCCCCGCTTCAGGCCCCGGCGGTGCCGGGTCACGATGAACAGCGCGTAGTCGATGCCGACGCCGAGGCCGATCAGGGTGCCCAGCATGGGCGCGAAGTCGGCGACCGTCATGGCGTGCCCGAGCAGGGTGATCCCCGCGTAGGCAGTGCCCACGCTGACCAGGGCCGTCGCGATCGGCAGCAGACTGGCGGCGAGCGAGCCGAACGCCAGGAAGAGGACGACGGCGGCGACGAGGACACCGACGATCTCCGCGAGATGCCCGCCGGACGACTCGGTGAGCCCGATCGAGGTGCCGCCCAGCTCCACCCGGAGCCCGCCGCTCTCGGCAGTCTTCGCCGTGTCGACGACGGCCTCGGCCTGCGCCTTGTCCACGTCCTCGGCCGGCTGGTCGAAGGTGATCGTGGCGTACGCCGTGCGGCCGTCCTCGCTGATCCGGCCGCCGTCGGCGCCGTCGTACGGGTCGGTGACGGCGGCGACGCCCGGCAGGCCGGCGATGTGGTCGAGGGTCCGGGTCATCGTCTGCTCGACGGCGGCGGCCCGTACGGACCCCTGCTCCGTGTGCCAGACGACGGTGGCGCTGTCCCCGCTGACGCCCGGGAATCCCTCGCTCAGCAGTTCGGTGGCGCGGCTGGACTCGGTTCCGGGTGTCTTGTAGTCGTTGGAGTACGCGGCTCCCGCCACGGCGGCTCCGGCGGCCGTGCCGGCGAAGGCGAGAAGCCACAGAAGGACGGCGACAAGACGGTGCCGGACACACCAGCGCGCGAGGGCTGCCACGGATTGTGCTCCTGGGGACGGGAGACATGAACAATTCCCGGCAACTCTTGCACCACAATGTGATCGTTTGGCCCCTTTGAGGGTCTCCTCACATGGGATGGGAGGCACCTCACAGGACAGACGCCGGCACTCTGTCACCCTGCGTCACGGCCGTGCGCACGGCCGAGGGCGGCCCATCGCCGTGATGTGCCGCCCTCGGGGATACGCGGTGGACCCGCCGTGCGTTCAGCCCTCGGTGACGCCCAGCTTCTCCAGGATCAGCTCCTTGACGCGGGCCGCGTCGGCCTGGCCGCGGGTGGCCTTCATGACCGCGCCGACCAGGGCACCGGCCGCGGCGACCTTGCCGGAGCGGATCTTGTCGGCGATGCCCGGGTTGCCGGCGATGGCCTCGTCGACGGCGGCACCCAGGGCGCCCTCGTCGGACACGACCTTCAGACCGCGCTTGTCGACGACCTCGTCCGGGGTGCCTTCGCCCGCGAGGACGCCCTCGATGACCTGCCGGGCCAGCTTGTCGTTCAGGTCGCCCTTGGTGACCAGCTCGGTGACCCGGGCGACCTGCTCCGGCGTGATGGCCAGCTCGTCCAGCGCGCTGCCGGACTCGTTGGCGCTGCGGGCCAGCTCGCCCATCCACCACTTGCGGGCGGAGGCGGCGTCGGCCCCGGCCTCGATGGTGGCGACGATGAGGTCCAGGGCACCGGCGTTGAGGATCGCCTGCATCTCGGTGCCCGAGATGCCCCACTCCGCCAGGAGCCGGTTACGGCGGACCAGCGGCAGCTCGGGCAGCGCGGCCCGGATCTCCTCGACCCACGCGCGTGAGGGGGCCACCGGAACGAGGTCCGGCTCGGGGAAGTACCGGTAGTCCTCGGCCTCCTCCTTCACACGGCCCGAGGTCGTGGACCCCGTGTCCTCGTGGAAGTGCCGGGTCTCCTGGATGATCGTCCCGCCGCCGTTCAGGACGGCGGCGTGCCGCTGGATCTCGAAGCGCGCGGCGCGTTGGACGCTGCGCAGCGAGTTCACGTTCTTGGTCTCGGAGCGCGTGCCGAACTTCTCACGGCCGTGCGGGCGCAGCGACAGGTTCACGTCGCAGCGCATCTGGCCCATCTCCATACGGGCTTCCGAGACGCCGAGCGCCTTGATGACCTCGCGCAGCTCACGGACGTACGCCTTGGCGACCTCGGGAGCGCGCTCGCCGGCGCCCTCGATCGGCTTGGTGACGATCTCGATGAGCGGGATGCCCGCACGGTTGTAGTCGAGCAGCGAGTGCGAGGCGCCGTGGATGCGGCCGGTGGCACCGCCGACGTGCGTCGACTTGCCGGTGTCCTCCTCCATGTGGGCGCGCTCGATCTCCACGCGGAAGGTCTCGCCGTCCTCCAGCTGTACGTCGAGGTAGCCGTTGAAGGCGATCGGCTCGTCGTACTGGGAGGTCTGGAAGTTCTTCGGCATGTCCGGATAGAAGTAGTTCTTCCGGGCGAAGCGGCACCACTCGGCGATCTCGCAGTTCAGCGCGAGACCGATCTTGATCGCCGACTCGACGCCGATCGCGTTGACGACCGGGAGCGCGCCGGGCAGGCCGAGGCAGACGGGACAGGTCTGCGTGTTGGCGTCCTGACCGAGTTCGGTCGAACAGCCGCAGAACATCTTGGTCTTGGTGCCGAGTTCGACATGGACCTCGAGGCCCATGACGGGGTCGTACGACGCCAGCGCGTCCTCGTACGACACCAGGTCGGTCGTGGTGGTCACGGTCTTACTTCCCTCTCAGCCCAGCAGGACGTCGTCGTCGCCCAGCCGCTTCAGTTCGCGGTAGAGGACGGCGAGGCCGGTGACGATGCCGATGGCGGCCACGGACGCGTCGATCAGCCGCAGCGTGTCCTGCTCGACGCGAGCCTTCCTGATCCGCTTGGCGATGCCCCACGCGCCGAAGGCGGTGGTGGCGATGGACACGTACGTACCGGACTTGGACTTCTGGAAATCCTTGGCCTTGGACAGTGTCTTGCTCACAGCGACGGAGCCTCCTCGAGAAGCGGGTGCCCCCACTTTTCCACGAAGGCGGCCTCGACGGCGGCGCCGACCTTGTAAAGACGGTCGTCCTTCAGCGCCGGGGCGATGATCTGCAGTCCGACCGGGAGCCCGTCCTCGGGCGCGAGGCCGCAGGGCAGGGACATCGCGGCGTTGCCCGCGAGGTTGGTCGGGATGGTGCAGAGGTCCGCCAGGTACATCGCCATCGGGTCGTCGGCGCGCTCGCCGATCGGGAAGGCGGTGGTGGGCGTGGTCGGCGAGACGATGACGTCGACCTGCTCGAACGACTTCTCGAAGTCCCGCGTGATGAGGGTACGGACCTTCTGGGCGCTGCCGTAGTACGCGTCGTAGTAACCGGAGCTGAGCGCGTACGTGCCGAGCATGATGCGGCGCTTCACCTCGGGGCCGAAGCCGGCCTCACGGGTGAGGGAGGTGACCGTCTCTGCGGAGTTCGTGCCGTCGTCGCCGGTCCGCAGGCCGTAGCGCAGCCCGTCGAAGCGGGCGAGGTTGCTCGAACACTCGCTCGGCGCGATCAGGTAGTACGCGGCCAGCGCCAGGTCGAACGACGGGCAGTCCAGCTCGACGATCTCGGCGCCCAGCTCCCTCAGCAGCTCGACGGACTCGTCGAACCGCTGGACGACGCCGGCCTGGTAGCCCTCGCCGCGGAACTGCTTGACGACACCCACGCGCATCCCGGCGACGCTGCCGTTGCGGGCGGCCTCGACGACCGGAGGGACCGGGGCGTCGATGGAGGTGGAGTCGAGCGGGTCGTGGCCGGCGATGACCTCGTGCAGCAGAGCCGCGTCCAGCACCGTACGGGCGCAGGGTCCGCCCTGGTCGAGGGAGGAGGAGAACGCCACCATGCCGTACCGCGACACGGCCCCGTACGTCGGCTTCACACCGACCGTGCCGGTGACGGCGGCCGGCTGACGGATGGAACCGCCGGTGTCGGTGCCGATGGCCAGCGGGGCCTGGTAAGAGGCGAGGGAGGCGGAGGAACCGCCGCCGGAGCCGCCGGGGATGCGGGTGAGGTCCCAGGGGTTGCCGGTGGGGCCGTACGCACTGTTCTCCGTGGACGACCCCATGGCGAACTCGTCCATGTTGGTCTTGCCGAGGATGACGACGTCGGCGTCCTTGAGGCGCTTGGTGAGCGTGGCGTCGTACGGCGGGATCCAGCCCTCCAGGATCTTCGAGCCCACGGTGGTCGGGATGCCGACCGTGGTGAAGATGTCCTTGAGCGCGAGCGGAACACCGGCGAGCGGGCCGAGCTTCTCGCCCCTGGCCTTCTTCTCGTCGACGGCACGGGCCTGGGCGAGGGCACCCTCGCGGTCGACGTGCAGGAAGGCGTGCACCTTCTCGTCGACGGCCTCGATCCGGGCCAGGTGGGCCTCGGTGACCTGCACGGCGGTGAGTTCACCGGCGGCGATCCTCGCGGCGATCTCGGCCGCGGTGAGCTTGATGATGCTGTCGGTCATGACGTGATCAGTCCTCCCCCAGGATCTGCGGCACCTTGAAACGCTGCTGCTCCTGGGCCGGGGCGGCGGCGAGCGCCTGCTCGGGGGTGAGCGAGGGACGGACCTCGTCCGCGCGCATGACGTTCGTCAGCGGCAGCGGGTGCGAGGTCGGTGGTACATCTTGGTCGGCGACCTCACTGACGCGGGCGACCGCGCCGATGATGTCGTCCAGCTGACCCGCGAAGTGTTCGAGCTCTTCGGGCTTCAGCTCCAGACGCGCCAGCCGGGCGAGGTGGGCGACCTCCTCGCGCGTAATGCCAGGCATGCAGCGATCCTCTGGGGTGAGTGTGTGTGGTTTGGCGCCAATCCTAGGGGGCGCGGGGCGCTTGCCGCGCCGCTGGGCCGGGGCGCCTCGTAGCGCGGGGGTACTTGTGCGTCGGCGAGTGCGGGTGAGTGGGGCGTCTCGCGCAGTTCGCCGCGCCCCTGAAAGACCAGGCCCTGCGGGCCTGAAAGACCACGGCCGTGCGGGCCTGAAAGACGACAGGGCTGCGGGACGAGAAGCACGGGGCGCAGCCCTGCTTTTCAGGGGCGCGGCGAACTGCGCGGGAAGGCCCACCGGAGCCACGCCCGCGGACGAAACCCGCGCCCCCGAGCTGTCAGACGCCGTCGCCCTCCACCGCCGCGGGCAACGCCGCGGCCGGCCGCTGCCACCCCCGGGACCCCCGCGCCCGCAGCCAGGCCGTGGCCTCCTCCGGCGGCATCGCCGCGGCGACCAGCCACCCCTGGACCGCGTCGCACCCCAGATCCCGCAGCCGCTCCCACGTCTCGTCGTCCTCGACGCCCTCCGCGACGACGAGCAGCCCCAGCGAATGCGCGAGATCGACCGTGCAGCGCACGATCTCCGCGTCCTCGTTGTCGATCGCCAGCCGGGCCACGAACGACCGGTCGATCTTCAGCTCGCTCACCGGCAGCCGCCGCAGATGCACCAGCGACGAATATCCCGTCCCGAAGTCGTCCAGCGACATCTTCACCCCGTGCCCGGTCAGCCCCGCGAGGGTGTCAGCGGCACGCTGGGGGTCCTCCAGCAGCACGTGTTCCGTTATCTCCAGCTGCAACGCCCCGGCGGGAACCCCGTGACGGGCGAGCCGCGCGGCCACCGCGCCGGCGAAACCGGGGGTGTGGACGTCACGCGGGGACACGTTCACCGCCACCGGTACGTGCAGCCCCTGCGCCCGCCACCGCGCCACCTGCCCCAGCGCGGTCTCCAGCACGTACTCCGTCAGGTGAGGCATCAGTCCGGAGGACTCGGCGATCGCTATGAACTCGTCCGGCGGCACCTTCCCCCGCTCGGGGTGCACCCACCGCACCAGCGCCTCCAGACCGGCGACCTGTCCGTCGAAGCGGACCTTGGGCTGGTAGTGCAGCTCGACCTCGTGCGCGTCGAGGGCGCGGCGCAGGTCGCCGAGCAGACCGAGCCGGTCCGGGGTGTTGGAGTCCCGCTTGGACTCGTAGACCTCGACGCCCGTACGGTCCCGCTTCGCCTGGTACATCGCCACGTCGGCCCGCCGCAGCAGCCCCTCCGCGTCGAGCGCGTGGTCGGGGAAGACGGCGAGCCCGGCACTGGCCTCCAGGACGAGGGTGAGGCCGTCGAGGTCGAGCGGTGAGCCGAGCGCGGCCACGAGGTTGCGGGCGACCCGCGACGCGGACGTCGTGGAGTCGGCGACGGGCAGCAGTACGGCGAACTCGTCGCCGCCGAGCCGGGCGGCCTCCGCTCCGCGCGGCAGGGCGGCCCGCAGCCGGTCCGCTATCTGCAACAGCAACCGGTCGCCCGCGAGATGCCCGAGCGTGTCGTTGACGGACCTGAAGCGGTCGAGGTCGATCAGCATCAACGCCGATCGCGCCCCGATGCGTTCGGCGTCGTCGAGGGCGGTCCAGGTCCGCTCCAGCAGCCACTGCCGGTTCGGCAGGCCGGTGAGCGGGTCGCGCAGCTGTTCCTCGGCGCGGGCGCGGGCTATCCACAGGGTGGAGTCGAGCGCGATGAGGGGGATGGCGAAAAGCGGCAGCAGCAGGGGCTTGGCCAGGGCGACGACGCAGACGAGGGGCGCGATGCCGAGCAGCGCGACGGCGACGAGCCCCTGTCTGACCAGGGCCGTCCGCGCGACGGTGGGCAGTCCGCCGCGCGGTGCGGCCAGATGCCAGAGCAGCAGGCGGCTGACCACGAGGTAGGCGACGGCGACCAGGGCCACCTGGGGCGCCGAGTAGAGGTTCCAGCTGTCCGGGTTCCAGGGACGCTCCACCGAGGGGACGCGGCCGAAGACCCGCAGGACGAGCGCGGCGGCGCCGATGCCGAGGATGTCGACCGCACCGTGCAGGACGCCCTGGCGCCAGCGGCCCCGGCGGGCGATGCCGACGAGGACCACGACGGTGAGGCTGACCATCCCGGCGGCCACCCAGCCGTACAGCAGCAGGACGGCGAGGGTGAGGGCGGCGCCGGAGCCGGTGCCGCCCCACCAGCGGGCACGGCCCATGGCGACGAGGTGGCCGACGATGATGCCGGTCAGGAGCGCGAGGGACCAGCCGACCGTACCGGCGGGGAAGAGCGCGTGCGACCCGACGAACGCCCGGTAGAAGCCGGCGCCGAGAATGGCACCGGCGAGGCCCACGATCACGGCGGGCAGCGCGGGCCAGGACAGGTGCCGGTCGGCGTCGTGGCCCGGCAGTCCGTGCCCGCGGCCCTCACCGAGCACGCCGGTGACGACGGGTGCCCCGCCCGTGCCGGCCGCGGTGCCGGAGGTGAGCTGGGCCGGACCGGGTACGAGGGGTCCGGGTGCGTTCGCGCCCGCACGCCCCGGCGGCCAGGCCGTACCGGTCCTGGACCCCGCCACCGTCCGCCCGGGAGCGTCCTCCCGGCTTCCCTCGAACGGGCGTCCTCCCATGAGCAGGAAGCGCCCCCGTCGCCAGACCCCGGACACCCGGCGCAGGCGCAGCCGTGAGTCCGAGGCGACGCTCTCGGTCGGTTCCATACCCGTCCCTCTCACAGCCGGCGGTGCCCACGCCACGCGGCCCGTTGCTCTCGACGACCTCAACGGCACCGCGTCCGGAAACCCGCCACGCGTCCGGGCACGGCAGGCGCACACCTCAACAGTAGGCCGCACAAGGCTTTCACGGGCAGCGGTCGACGTCGGTTGCCCGAATGCGACCGGCCACCCGTATGCATCTGGTATGCGCCGAACGGGTGGCCTTCAACCCCTACTCCTCGATCGGGAGCGCGACTTCCGCTGCCGCGTCCGGCCCCTGTTCGAGCAGGACGGCGAAGCCGTCCTCGTTCAGGACGGGCACCTTGAGCTGCATCGCCTTGTCGTGCTTGGAGCCCGGGTTCTCGCCCACCACGACGAACGAGGTCTTCTTCGACACCGAGCCGGTCACCTTCGCGCCCCGGCTCTGCAGCGCCTCCTTGGCCCCGTCGCGCGTGTGGTGTTCGAGTGTGCCGGTCACGACGACTGTCAGCCCTTCGAGGGGCCTGGGGCCCTCGTCCCCGCCGGCGCCCTTGTCCTCCAGGGGAACACCGGCCGCCTTCCACTTACGGATGATTTCGCGGTGCCATTCCTCGGCGAACCACTCCTCCAGGGCCTTCGCGACGATGGCGCCCACGCCGTCGACCGCCGTGAGTTCCTCCTGCGTGGCCTGCTCGATCCGGTCGATCGAGCGGAACTCGCGGGCCAGGGCCTGGGCGGCGACCGGTCCGACGTGGCGGATGGAGAGCCCGTTGAGGAAACGGGCGAGCGGACGGCTCTTGGCTTCCTCGATCTTCTGGAGCAGGGCGAGGGTGTTCTTCTTGGGTTCGCCCTTCTGGTTGGCGAAGACCGTGACGACCTTCGGCTCGCCCGTCTTCGGATCGTGCTTGGGCAGACCGCTGTCCGCGTCCAGGACGTACGCCTTGATGGGGAGCAGCTTCTCCACCGTGAGGTCGAAGAGGTCGCCCTCGTCGACCAGGGGCGGGTCGGCGGGCTCCAGCGGCCGGGTGAGGGCCGCGGCGGCGACACCGCCGAAGTGCTCGATGTCCAGGCACTCCCGGCCCGCGAGATACGACACGCGCTCTCTCAACTGGGCAGGGCAGCTACGGGCGTTGGGGCATCGCAGATCGATGTCGCCCTCTTTCATCGGGCGCAGCGGCGTCCCGCACTCCGGGCACTCGGACGGCATCACGAACGGGCGGGTCTCCCCCTCGACGCGCAGGTCGACGACCGGACCGAGGATCTCGGGGATGACGTCACCGGCCTTGCGGATGACGACCGTGTCCCCGATGAGGACGTTCTTGGCCTTGACGACCTCCTGGTTGTGCAGCGTGGCGAACTCGACCTCCGAGCCCGCCACGGTGACCGGCTCGACCTGGGCGTACGGCGTGACCCGGCCGGTGCGGCCGACGCCCACCTTGATGTCGATGAGCTTGGTGTTGACCTCTTCCGGCGCGTACTTGTACGCGATGGCCCAGCGGGGTGCGCGCGCCGTCGACCCGAGACGTCCCTGCAGCCGGATCTCGTCGAGCTTGACGACCGCGCCGTCGATCTCGTGCGCCACGGAGTGGCGGTGCTCGCCGTAGTGGGCGATGAACTCCCGTACGCCGTCGAGGTCGTCGACGACCCGGTTGTGCTCGGCGGTGGGCAGGCCCCAGGACCTGAGGAGGTCGTAGGCCTCGGAGAGGCGGGTGAAGCCGCCGTCGAATCCCTCCAGGGCGCCGATGCCGTGGACGACCATGTGCAGCGGCAGGGTGGCCGTGACCTTGGGGTCCTTCTGGCGCAGCGAACCCGACGCGGAGTTGCGGGGGTTGGCGTACGGCTTCTCACCGGCGGCCACGCGGCGCTCGTTGAGGCCCTGGAAGGCCTCCATCGGGAAGTAGACCTCGCCGCGGATCTCGACGAGCCGCGGGACGCGGTCGCCCTTCAGCCGGTGGGGGATCTCCGCGATCGTCCTGACGTTGGGGGTGATGTCCTCGCCGGTCCGCCCGGTGCCGCGGGTGGCGGCGCGGGTGAGTCTGCCGTCCTCGTAGGTGAGGTTCACCGCCAGGCCGTCGATCTTCAGCTCGCACAACAGGTGGTAGTCGGTGGTGCCGACGTCCCTGGCTACGCGCTCGGCCCAGGCGGCGAGCCCCTCGTCGTCGAAGACGTTGTCGAGGGAGAGCATGCGCTCGCGGTGCTCCACCTCGGCGAGGTCGGTCTCGTACTCGACGGCGACCTTCTGCGTCGGTGAGTCCGGGGTGCGCAGCTCGCCGTACTCGTCCTCCAACGCCTCCAGGGTGCGCAGGAGTTCGTCGAACTCCGCGTCGCTGACGACGGGGGCGTCCTTCACGTAGTACCGGAAGCGGTGCTCCTCGATCTGTTCGGCGAGCCGCGCGTGCTTCTCGCGTGCTTCGGCGGGCACCGCTGCCTCGGCGGGTACCGATGTGGGCTGTGCGTCCTTGTCGCCGGCCACCGTGTCGTCCTCCCGTTACTCTGGGTTGTCCGCGAGGGATCTCGCCGCCTTGACGCAGTGCGCGAGCGCCGTACGCGCGTACGCCGGGGAGACTCCCGCGAGCCCGCACGTCGGAGTGAGCGTGACCGCGTCCGCGAGAAGCCCCGGATGCAGTCCCAGCCTGCGCCACAGCGTCCTGACACCCATGACGCTACCGGCAGGGTCCGACAATGCCCCCTCCGTGGTCGGCACGACACCGGCCAGCAGCTTGGTTCCCCCCTCGGCCGCTTCGCCGATCGCGTCGTCGTCACGCTCGGTGAGCAGCGTGAAGTCGAAGGAGATCCCGGTGGCGCCTGCGCGGCGCAGGAGCGCGAACGGCACGTCGGGAGCGCACGAGTGCACGATCACCGTGCCCTGCGCGGCGTCGATGACGTTCCTCAGTGTCGCCTCGACGAGTTGACGGTCGACGGCGCGGTGCGTGCGGTAGCCGCTGGCGCTCCTTACCTGGCCGCGCAGCACGGCGATGAGGGAGGGCTCGTCGAGCTGGAGGACGAGCTGGGCTCCCGGGGCGCGCCGTCGGAGCTCCGCGAGGTGCTGGCGCAGACCCTCGGCGAGCGAGCCGGCGAGGTCGCGGCAGGCGCCGGGGTCGGAGAGGGCCACCTCGCCGTTCCTCAGTTCCAGGGCGGCGGCGAGTGTCCACGGACCGACGGCCTGGACCTTCAGCGGGCCCGTGTACTCCCGGGCGTACTCCTCCAGCGCGTCCAGGTCCTCGCCCAGCCACGAGCGGGCCCGCCGGGAGTCGCGGCCCGGGCGGTCGCCGAGCCGCCAGCCGCTGGGCTCCACGCGCGCGTACAGCTCGACCAGCATCCCGGCGGTTCTGCCGATCATGTCGGCGCCGGGGCCTCGGGCGGGGAGTTCGGGGAGGTGTGCCATACCTGTCTCCGGCCACTCGAAGGTGCCGGTGACGGTCTTGGCGGCTTCTCGGGCGTCCCCGCCGGGCATGGACCCTACGCCGGTGGCGGGCCCGAAACTGATGTCTTCGCTCACGCCCCGAAGCGTACGGCTCCGCTGGGGGCGCGTTGTCGGGTGCGGGTGCGCAGGGGCTGGTCGCGCAGTTCCCCGCGCCCTGAAAACCCAGGTCCTGCGGGCCGGGGAAGCAGGGGCCCAGCCTCTGCTTCCCAGCTCGCTCGGCAGGGTTCTCAGGCGCCCGGGCGGACCGTCAGGTCGTTCACCTCCGCGTCGCGGGGCAGGTCCAGCGCCATGAGGATCGTCGTGGCGACCGACTCGGGGGCGATCCAGCGGGACGGGTCGTACTCCTTGCCCTCCTGCTGGTGCACCTTCGCCTGCATGGGGCTGGCGGTGCGGCCGGGGTAGACCGTGGTCACCCGCACCCCGTTGCCGTGCTCCTCCCACCGCAGGGAGTCCGCCAGCGCCTTGAGCCCGTGCTTGGACGCGGCGTACGCCGACCAGTCCGCGTGCGCGTTGAGCCCCGCGCCGGAGTTGACGAAGATCACGTGCCCGCGGGCGGCCCGGAGTTGGGGCAGGAAGTGACGGGTCAGTTCGGCGGGGGCGACGAGATTGACGTTGAGCTGATGGCGCCAGGTCTTCGGCGTCAGCTCGCCGACCGGGCCGAGGTCGACCACGCCCGCGATGTGCAGCAGCGAGTCCACCCGGTCCGGCAGGCTCTGGTGGGAGAAGGCCCAGGAGATCTTGTCCGGGTCCGCCAGATCGCCGACCAGCGTCCTCGCCCCCGGGAACTGGGCGGCCAGTTCCTTCGCGCGTCCCGCGTCGCGCGCGTGCAGCACGAGGTCGTCCCCCCGTTCGTGCAGCCGTCGGGCGACGACCGCGCCGATGCCGGAACCCGCCCCGGTGATCACATGAGTAGCCATGCGGTCATGCTCGCATCACCGGAGCGGGACGGGAAACGTCTCAGGCGACGCCCCGGCTCTCCTCCAGGTACGCCAGCGCCCCGACCGGCTCCTCGGCGAAGAAGACCAGGTCGGTGAGCGGCCGGGGCAGGAAGCCCTCGTCCTCCATGCGCCGGAACTGCTCCTTCAGGCCGTCGTAGAAGCCCGCGGTGTTGAGCAGGACGACCGGCATCTCGGTGTGGCCGTGCTTCTTCAGCTCCAGGATCTCGGTCGCCTCGTCGAGGGTGCCGGTCCCGCCGACCATGACGACGACCGCGTCGGCCTTCTCCAGCAGCAGCCGCTTGCGCTCGCCGAGGTCCCGCGCGACCACCATCTCGTCCGTGTTCGGCCGCGCCTTGGCCGACAGGAACTCGACGGAGACGCCCAGCAGTCGGCCGCCCGCCTCCTGCACACCGTCGGCGACCACCTTCATCAGCCCGACGTCCGAGCCGCCCCACACCAGGGTGTGCCCGCCCTTGCCGATCAGCGTGGCGAACTCCTTCGCGGGGCGCGTGTAACGGTCGGCGAGGTCGGCGGCGGAGAGGAAGACGCAGATGTTCATGGGTCCACGTTAGGGGGCGGAACCGACATCGGGGTCCGCTCGTTCGTCGGCTTCCCCGGCGAGCGTCGCGCGGATCCTCGACTGCCGGTGCGGCAGATCCTCCCAGTCGTCCATCAGCCGGGCGGACAGGCCGTGTTGCCGCGCCAGGTCGACGAGCGTCTCGGTCCGGTAGTAGAAGTCCTCGTGCAGCACCTGGTGTTCCGCGCCCTCGGTGCGGCCGAAGGTGAAGTCGAAGTAGCCACCGGGGGCGAGGACGCGGCCGACGTGCGCGAGGCACTGCTCGATGACGTGCGGCGGCGAATGGGAGAACACGCTGTGCGCGTGGACGACGTCGAAGTGACCGGCGGGCAGGAAGGCGAACGTGAGGTCGGCGACGAGCGCGAGGTGCGGGAGTTTGGCCTGCAGGCCCTCGCGGGCGAGGGTGCGCTGGGCCTCCATGAGGATGGCCGGCGAGATGTCGATGCCGTAGTAGTTCCCGGCGTCCAGGTGGTCGATGAACAGGCGCCCGGCCCGCAGGTTCCCGCAGCCGATCTCCAGCATCCGGTGCCGGGGCTCCAGGCCGTGCCGTAGCAGGTAGTCGAACTGCATCCGGCCGACGCGTTCCCACTTCTCGACGGACGGGTTGTGCCCGACGGCCGCCTCGGGGCTGCGTGCCGTGTCGGCGGCCATGACGGCCCGGTAGTAGGAGATGTGGTCGCGGTGCTTGAGCTGCAGCCAGGTGTCCCGCGCCACCCGCCGGGCGTGCGCGGGCATGCGCCTGGGGTGGCGCAGGGCGTACCGCATCCGGTGACCGAGACTCCGACGGTTCCTCGCCGCGTCCCGGAGCGGATCACGGTACGGATCGCGGGACGGGTCCCGAGGCACGTCCCGTGACGGATCGCGAGGCGCGTCTCGTGACGGACTCAGGTGCAGCGACGGGTCCGGGGACGGGTCCCGGGAAGGGTCCTGGGACGGGTTTCCCGCCTGTCCTGCCGGATCTGTGGCTGTCATGGCGACCTCCTTCGTCCCCCTACGGCCCGCCGGGGGCCCCTTGGACGAGCTCGAAGCTCACCAAGCAGCCTGCGCCGCGTACGCGGGGACGGCTACCCGAGGAGGGACGATCGTGGCCGTGGGCCTGGCCCCAGTGCCTGTCTAGGCGACACCCGCCCGCACGCGCGTGGTGGAGGCGATCGTCGCGGAGCCCACCACGCGCGTGCCGTCGTACAGCACGATCGCCTGACCGGGGGCCACCCCGCGGACGGGCTCCGTGAAGGACACCTCCAGGGTGCCGTCGACCAGCTCGGCGCGGACCTCGGTCTCGCCGCCGTGGGCGCGGAGCTGGGCGGTGTAGGTACCGGGGCCCGTGGGGGCCGCGCCGCACCAGCGGGGGCGGATCGCGGTCAGTCCCTCGACGTCGAGGGAGGACGCCGGGCCGACCGTCACCGTGTTGTTCACCGGGGAGATGTCGAGGACGTAGCGCGGCTTGCCGTCGGGGGCGGGCGTGCCGATGCGCAGGCCCTTGCGCTGGCCGATGGTGTAGCCGTACGCGCCCTCGTGGGTGCCCAGGACGGTGCCGGACTCGTCGACGATGTCGCCCTCGGAGCGGCCCAGTCGGTTCGCGAGGAAGCCCTGGGTGTCGCCGTCGGCGATGAAGCAGATGTCGTGGGAGTCGGGCTTCTTGGCGACGGCGAGCCCCCTGCGCTCGGCTTCGGCGCGGATCTCGTCCTTCGTCGTCACGGTGTCGCCGAGGGGGAACATGGCGTGGGCGAGCTGCCGGTCGTCGAGCACGCCGAGGACGTACGACTGGTCCTTGGCCATGTCGGAGGCGCGGTGCAGCTCCCGGGTGCCGTCCTCGCGCACGAGCACCTGGGCGTAGTGGCCGGTACAGACGGCGTCGAAGCCCAGGGCGAGGGCCTTGTCGAGCAGGGCCGCGAACTTGATCTTCTCGTTGCAGCGCAGGCAGGGGTTCGGGGTGCGTCCGGCCTCGTACTCGGCGACGAAGTCCTCGACGACGTCCTCGCGGAAGCGCTCGGCGAGGTCCCACACGTAGAAGGGGATGCCGATGACGTCGGCGGCGCGGCGGGCGTCCCGGGAGTCCTCGATCGTGCAGCAGCCGCGCGCGCCGGTCCGGAACGACTGCGGGTTGGCGGACAGCGCCAGGTGGACGCCCGTCACGTCGTGCCCGGCTTCCGCGGCGCGGGCGGCGGCCACGGCGGAGTCGACCCCGCCGGACATGGCGGCGAGGACACGGAGGGGGCGGGGGCGCTGCGAGATCTCAGTCATAACCCTTCCAGGGTACGGGGCGCCGGGAACCGGAGCCCGCGCATATCCGTTGACGGTCTCGTGGGAACGAGAAGGGCTTCGAAGAGCGGATCCGGGGGCGGCGGTGCGAGCGCCTCCGGCGGCGGGGACACGGGCCGACGCGTCGGGCGCCGGGCGCTGCTCATCGGCACGGCCGTGGCCGCGGTCGGTACGGCCGTGGTGGCGAAGGACGAGCTGACGCGCGCGTGGTGGCGGGTGCCCGGGGTCACGAAGCCGCGCAAGGAGGGCGAGGTCGACTACGCGGGCGCGAAGTGGATCGAGGCCTCGGACGCGAACTGGCGGCTGGCGGACCGGCCGGACGACTTCGGCATAGACATGGTGATCATCCATGTCACCCAGGGCAGTTTCGCCAGCGCGGTCAAGGTCTTCCGGGACCCGGCGCACGGCGCGGCCGCGCACTACATCGTCCGCAAGGACGGCCGCGTCACCCAGATGATCCGCGAGCTGGACGTCGCCTACCACGCGGGCAACCGCGACTACAACGAGCGCAGTGTCGGCATCGAGCACGAGGGCTTCGTGGAGAAGCCCGAGGACTTCACCGCCGAGATGTACGAGGCCTCGGCGCGGCTGACGGCCCGGATCTGCGCGCGGTACGACATCCCTCTCGACCGTGAGCACATCCTCGGCCATGTCGAGGTCCCGGGGACGGACCACACCGACCCCGGCGAGGGCTGGGACTGGGACCGCTACATGAAACTGGTCCGCGCGGCGGCGGCCGCCGGGGCGTCGACGTCCGCCTGACGCGACAGCCGCTGCTCAGCTCAGGCCCGCGTTGCGGGCGCGTTCCACCACCGGCCCGATGGCCTTGGCGACCGCCTCGACGTCCGCCTCGGTGGAGGTGTGGCCGAGGGAGAAGCGGAGGGTGCCACGGGCGAGCTCGGGGTCGGTGCCGGTGGCGAGGAGGACGTGGCTCGGCTGGGCGACACCGGCGGTGCAGGCGGAGCCCGTGGAGCACTCGATGCCCTGGGCGTCGAGGAGGAGCAGCAGGGAGTCGCCCTCACAGCCCGGGAAGGTGAAATGCGCGTTGGCCGGGAGGCGTCCTCCCGGGGCCGGGTCGCCGCCCAGGATCGCGTCCGGCACCGCCGTACGGACCGCCTCGGCCAGGGCGTCGCGCAGGGCGCCGATCTCCCGGGCGAACCACTCCTGCTGCTCGGCGGCGAGCCGTCCGGCGACCGCGAAGGAGGCGACGGCCGGGACGTCGAGGGTGCCGGAGCGGACGTGGCGCTCCTGGCCCCCGCCGTGCAGGACGGGTACGGGGCTGTACTCGCGGCCCAGCAGCAGAGCGCCGATGCCGTACGGGCCGCCGATCTTGTGGCCGGAGACGGTCATGGCGGCGAGGCCGGAGGCGCCGAAGTCGACCGGGATCTGACCGAAGGCCTGGACCGCGTCGGCGTGCAGCGGGACGCCGAACTCCTGGGCCACGTCGGCGAGTTCGCGGACCGGCTGGATGGTGCCGATCTCGTTGTTGGCCCACATGACGGTGGCGAGGGCGAGGTCGTCGGGGTTGCGGGCGATGGCCTCGCGCAGGGCGTCCGGGTGGACCCTGCCGTACGTGTCGACCGGGAGGTACTCGACGGTGGCGCCCTCGTGTTCGCCGAGCCAGTGGACGGCGTCGAGGACCGCGTGGTGCTCGACGGGGCTGGCGAGGACGCGGGTGCGGGCCGGGTCGGTGGCGCGGCGGGACCAGTACAGGCCCTTCACGGCGAGATTGTCGGCCTCGGTTCCGCCGGAGGTGAGGACCACCTCGCTCGGCCGGGCTCCGAGGGCTTCGGCGAGGATCTCGCGGGCCTCCTCGACGGTGCGCCGCGCTCGGCGGCCGGAGGCGTGCAGCGAGGAGGCGTTGCCGGTGACGCTCAGCTGAGCGGTCAGGGCCTCTGCCGCCTCGGGGAGCATCGGGGTGGTCGCCGCGTGGTCGAGGTAAGCCATGGTGAGCCGATTCTACGGGGCCCCGTGCGGGCGGCCTCGGGGTGCTCTCGGACCCGGGCCGGCACGGCACTCGGCCCCGTGTCAGAAGCTCCAGGAGATGGTGTCCGTGCTCTGCATCAGCGCGGCCAGGACCACCAGGTCGGCGACCCCCAGCCCGAGGCCCAGGAAGGCCCGGCCCCGTCGCGTCGTGCCGCGCTTCAGGGCGACGGCCGCCAGGACGATGGCGATGGGGCCGAGGAAGAGGTTGAGGACGAGCAGGCCCAGGAGGCCGAGGACGAAGGAGGCGACGGCCATGCCGTCGGCGTCCCGGCCCCCGGTACGGGTGGGGGCGGTGGTCGTACCGGTCTGCTGACGTGCGGCGGTGAGCTGCATGGTCGGTCTGCTCCCTACTGCGGGCTCTCGGGGGACGGTCGTTCGGCGGGGAACGGCGAGTCGGTGGCGAACGGACGGTCGGCGGTGCGGGGTCAGTCGGTGGTGCGGCTCCGGCGGGCGTGGCGCTCGCGGTAGGCGAAGACCGCCAGCCAGAGGGCGATACCGGCCGCCAGGGCGGACGAGACGGCCATCGGCACATGGGCGACGGTGCCGAGGACGACACCCAGCAGCAGTAGTGCGGCGACCAGGAACAACATGGCGGACCCGCCTCTCGTTTCGGTTCGTCGGTTCGGTCGGTGCGGTGACGACTGGGTGAACGATTGTGGTTACAACTGTTCACTGACTGCCAAGTCTAGCGCGTCACCCGGCTTTGCATTTACGGAGAACAGTTGTTAACTGCATGGCATGAGTCACACCCTCGGCATCCGGCAGGTCCAGAAGCAGAGGACCCGGCAGGCGCTCATGGACGCCGCGCTCGGTCTGCTGGAGGAGCAGAGCCTCAGCAGCCTCGGACTGCGCGAGGTCACCCGGGCCGTGGGCGTCGCCCCCACCGCGTTCTACCGGCACTTCCGGTCGACCGCGGACCTCGGTGTCGCACTGGTCGAGGAGGTGCTCGGAAGTCTGCACCCGGTGCTCGGGGATCTGATGTCGGCGGTGGGCGACAGCGACGAACTCATCGAGCGTGCCGTCGACCTGATCGCCCGCCATGTGGACGCGTACCCCGCACACGTCAGGTTCATCGCGCGCGAACGGCACGGCGGCGTCCAGCCGGTACGGGACGCCATCCAGGACCAACTGGCCCGGTTCGCCGAGGAGGTGGGCGGCGAACTGGCCAAACGGCCGGAGACCGGCGGGTGGACCGACGACGACCGGCTCATGCTGGCGGGGCTGTACGTCGATCAGATGCTGGTGACCGCCTCCCTGTTCCTGGCGGTTCTGGACGCCCCGACGGAGGAACGCGTCCGGGCGACCCGGCTGGCGAGCCGCCGCATGCGGCTGATCAGCATCGGCTGCCGTCACTGGCTGGACTGAACCGCCGAGGCCACCGCAGCCCCCACCATCGCCGGGACCGCCGTTCTGCCCGCCCCCGCCGGGGCCGCCGCTCGGCGCATCGGAAGGCCGGTCCGAGGGAGCGCCCTCCGAGGGAGCACCCGAGGGGGTTGCCGGACGGGGCCTGACCGTTCGCGGCGGGCCGGCCGGAGGGGGCACCCGAGGGGGCACCGGACGGAGCACCCGACGGGGCCTGGCGGCTCTGCCCGCCCGAGGAGCCGTTGCCCGAGGTGGACGACGAGGAGTCGCCGGAGCCGCGCGCCACCAGGAAGAGGGGTGCGGCCGCCGGCAGAACGACGGCGGGGACGAGACGCGCGTGCTTCACGAGAGGCAGCTCCAGAACGATGAGGAGTTCGTGAGCAGCATCGAATCAACGCGACTTGGGGCTCCCTTGGGTCCGCGCTGTGCCGGCCCTGTGCGAACGGCGAAGCCCTCCCCGAGGCACCGGCCCGGGTGCCTCAGTCGGACAGCCTCGCGCGGGCCAGTTGCCGGGACTGCGCGACCAGCCGGTCCGCGCTGTCCCAGACCTCCGCGTCCTCCTCCAGGAAGCCGCCCGCGAGGTTGCGGGTGGTGATGGCGACGCGGAGCGGGCCCGGCGCCGGGCGGCACCGGACGTGGACGGTCAGCTCGACCGTCGGGACCCAGCCCTCGAGGCCCATCTCGAAGGCGGTGGGCGGCAGCGCGTCCACCGCGAGGAGCAGGGAGAACGGGTCGGCGTCACGGCCGTCGGCAAGACCGAACCAGGACCGCATCTCACCCCTGCCCGAGGGCGCGCCGAGGGCCCAGCCGAGGGTCGCGGGGTCCAGCTTCAGGAACAGCCGGTCGGTGATCGCGGAGCCGCCGGGGACGGGGCCGGGCGCGTCCTGCGGGCCGAAGCACTGCTCGACCGGCGGGATCGCGGGTGGCGTCGCCGTCGTACGGACGTCGTCCGGGAGGGCGTCGAGGTCGCCGTAGGAGGCGAGGACCCGTATCCGCTCGACCTCGCGGCCGGCGTCGTCGTACTGGAAGAGGGAGGCCTGCCCGGTGGACAGGGTCCTGCCGGCGCGGACGACGTCCGTGCGGACGACCGCCGGGCCCGGCTGGGAAGCGGTCAGGTAGTGCGCAGAGATCGTGAACGGGTCACCGTGCGGCAGCGCGTCGGCGAGGGCGCGGCCGAGGACGGCGAGGAGGTAGCCGCCGTTGACGGCACCGATGATGGTCCAGCCGGCGGAGAGGTCGATGTCGTAGACGCCGGGTCCCCGCCGGGTGACCGCGGTGTCCCGGTCGAACTCGCTGTCGCCGACGGTGGCCTGCACGGAAGCTGCTTCGGGCATGGGTGAACCGTACATCAAGTGATTACTAAGCGGTAGCTTTATGTGTTGCGGTGACGTCTCACCCCGGGCCGACCCGGTCGCCCCTCCTCTCCCCCACCGGTCTCATCCCTCCTCGACCGCCGCCGACCGCCGGTTCCAGGCCCGTGGCGCCCGCCAGTGGTACCGCATCGCGAGCAGCCGCAGCACGAAGGCCGTGATCGCGGCGAGGGCCGAGGTGACGGGGGTCAGGGCGTCCTGGCTGATGCACAGGACGACCATCCCGGCGCCGACCATCGCGGGCACGGCGTACAGGTCGCGGTCCCAGCGCAGCAGCGAGGGCACCTCGTTGGCGAGGACGTCCCGCAGCACACCGCCGCCGACCGCCGTGGCGAGACCGAGGACGAGGGAGGCGGTCAGGCCGAGGCCGTAGTCGTACGCCTTCGCCGTGCCCGCGACGCAGAACAGGCCGAGGCCGGCCGCGTCGAAGACGTTGACCCCGGACTGGATGCGCTCCACGTGCGGGTGCAGGAAGAAGACGAGGAGGGCGGCGAGCAGCGGGGTGACGAAGTAGCCGAGGTCGGTGAAGGCGGCCGGCGGTACGGCACCGATGACCAGGTCACGGAAGAGTCCGCCGCCGAGGGCGGTCACCTCGGCGAGGACGGCGATGCCGAAGATGTCGAAGTTCTTGCGGACGGCCAGCAGCGCGCCGGAGATCGCGAAGACGAAGATGCCGATCAGGTCGAGCGGGTAGGGAGACACCCCTACATTGTGGCGCAGCAGCGAGCCCCCGCCTTCCATTGCAAGGCGGGGGCTCGTTCTCACTTACTTGTCGTCGGCGTCGCCGGGGTCCTTGGCGGCCTTGGGTTCCTTGGCGGCCTCGGTCTCGGCGGGGGGTTCCGCCGCCTCGGGCGGTTCCGTGGCGGAGGACGGTTCCGTCACCGTCGTCGCGGCCGGCGCCTCGGTCTTCTTCACCGTGTCCGGTACCAGCTCGGCCGCCTCCTTCGCGGCCGTCAGCAGGACGACGTCCTGCGGCTGCTGGTCCTCGAAGTTCTCGGGGTGGTGGCAGGCGACCCGCTGCCCCGGCCTCAGCTCGGCCAGCGGCGGCTCGGTGGTCGTGCAGACCTGCGTGGCCTTCCAGCACCGGGTGTGGAAGCGGCAGCCGCTCGGCGGCGCGATCGGCGAGGGCACGTCGCCCTTGAGCAGGATGCGCTCGCTCTTGGCGCCACGGCGCGACGGGTCCGGGATCGGCACGGCCGACAGCAGCGCCTTGGTGTAGGGGTGCATCGGCGCCGTGTACAGGGAGTCCCGGTCGGCCAGCTCCACGATCTTGCCGAGATACATCACGGCGATGCGGTCGGAGACGTGGCGGACCACCGAGAGGTCGTGCGCGATGATCACGTACGTCAGGCCGAGCTCGTCCTGGAGGTCGTCCATCAGGTTGACGACCTGGGCCTGGATGGACACGTCGAGCGCGGAGACCGGCTCGTCCGCGACGACCATCCGGGGCTTCAGGGCGAGCGCGCGGGCGATGCCGATGCGCTGGCGCTGGCCGCCGGAGAACTCGTGCGGATAGCGGTTGTAGTGCTCGGGGCTCAGGCCCACCAGCTCCAGGAGGCCCTGGACCTCCTTCTTCACCCCGCCCTCGGGCTGGACGCCCTGGAGCTTGAACGGCGCCGAGACGATGGTGCCGATGGTGTGCCGGGGGTTCAGCGAGCCGTACGGGTCCTGGAAGATCATCTGGACGTCGCGGCGCAGCGGGCGCATCCCGGCGGTCTTGAGATGCGTGATGTCCGTGCCGTCGAACTCGACCTTGCCGCCGGACGGCTCCAGCAGGCGGGTGATGAGCCGGCCCATGGTCGACTTGCCGCAGCCGGACTCGCCGACGACGCCGAGGGTCTCGCCCCGGCGCACCTCGAAGTCGATGCCGTCGACGGCCTTGACCGCCCCGACCTGCCGCTGGAGCAGGCCCTTCTTGATGGGGAAGTGCTTGACCAGGCCCTCGACCCTGAGCAGCGGTTTCTCGTCGGCGTCGGCGCGCGGGGCCGGCACGGCGGCCCGGGTCTCAGTCTCGCTCACAGCTTCGGCGCAATCTCTTCGGTCCAGATCCGCGTACGGTCCTCCTGCGACAGGTGGCAGGCGGTGAAGTGCCGGCCGCCGACCTCGCGCAGGTCGGGGCGCTCGGTGCGGGTGATGTTGTCCTTGGGGACGTCCGCGTAGGGGCAGCGCGGGTTGAAGGCGCAGCCCGAGGGCACGTTGATGAGGCTCGGCGGCTGGCCCTTGACCGGGATGAGCCGGTCGGTCTGGGCGCGGTCGATGCGCGGCATCGAGCCGAGCAGGCCCCAGGTGTAGGGGTGCTGCGGCTGGTGGAAGATGCCGTCGACCGGGCCGCGCTCGACGCAGCGGCCGCCGTACATCACGAGGATGTCGTCGGCGATCTCGGCGACCACCCCGAGGTCGTGCGTGATGATGATGACCGCGGAGCCGAACTCCTTCTGCAGGTCTCGGATGAGGTCCAGGATCTGCGCCTGGACGGTGACGTCCAGGGCGGTCGTGGGCTCGTCGGCGATCAGCAGTTCGGGGTTGTTGACCAGGGCCATGGCGATCATGGCGCGCTGGCGCATACCGCCGGAGAACTCGTGCGGGTAGCCGTCGACGCGCTTGTGGGGCTCCGGGATGCCGACGCGGTCGAGGAGTTCGATCGCGCGCTTGCGGGCGACCTTCTTGCTGACGTCGTGGTGGACCCGGTACGCCTCGACGATCTGGCTGCCGACCTTGTAGTACGGGTGCATCGCGGACAGCGGGTCCTGGAAGATCATCGCCATGTCGCGGCCGCGCAGCCGGCGCACCTCGTCGGGGCTCGCCCCGACGAGTTCCTTGCCGTCGAGCCAGATCTCGCCGGACATCCGCACGTTCTTGCCGCGCGCGCCGAGCCGGTGCAGACCCATGATCGCCAGCGAGGTCACCGACTTGCCGGAGCCGGACTCGCCCACGATGCCGAGGGTCTTGCCCTTCTCCAGCTGGAAGGAGAGGCCGTCGACGGACTTGACCAGACCGTCGTCGGTGGGGAAGTGCACCTTGAGGTCGCGCACTTCGAGGAACGCCGTGGGGGCGTCCCCGGCGCGTGCGGGCTCGCCCACGGCGGCCCCGGTCTTGGACAGTTCGGTCACGAGAGCCTCACCCGCGGGTCGATCGTGGCGTACAGCAGGTCCACCACAAGGTTCATGAAGACGACGAAGAACGCCGCGAGCAGGGTCACCCCGAGGATCGGGGGCAGGTCGTTGGCGCTGATCGACTGGACCGCGTACTCGCCGATGCCGTGCAGCGAGAACACGGTCTCGGTGATCAGGGCACCGCCGAGGAGCAGGCCGACGTCCATGCCGAAGACCGTCACCAACGGGGTCAGCGCGGCCCGCAGACCGTGCTTCACGACCACGTTGCGCTCCCGCAGGCCCTTGGCCCTCGCGGTGCGGATGTAGTCCTCGTTCATCGTCTCCAGCATGCCCGAGCGGGTGAGCCGGGCGTAGATGGCCGAATAGAGGAGGGCGAGCGAGCACCACGGCAGGAAGAGGGTGTTCGCCCACTGCGAGGGGTTCTCGGTGAAGGGGACGTACGTCCGGCCGAAGATCTCCAGCTGGTAACTGAACAGCAGCAGGGCGAGCTGGCCGGTGAAGAACATGGGCAGGGAGACGCCCGCGAGCGCCACGCCCATGGCGGCCCGGTCGAAGAACGAGCCGGGCTTCAGGGCCGAGATGACACCGGCCGTGATACCGCCCAGCAGCCACAGCACGGCGGCGCCGGAGGCGAGCGAGATGGTCACCGGCAGCCGGCTGGTGAGCTGCGGCCAGACCTCAAGGTGGTCCTTGAAGGAGTAGCCGAAGCAGGGGGCGTCACAGCGGACGGTGGTGGGCCCCAGGTCGTACGTGGCACCGGAGACAATGCCCTTGATGAAGTTCCAGTACTGCTCGTAGACCGGCTGGTCCAGGCCGAGGTTCCGCTTGACCGCCGCGATGTCCTCGGGCGAGGGGTTCTTGCCGATGTACTGCTGTGCCAGCTGGTCGGCGGTCTGTCCGGCGAGCTTCGGCAGGATGAAGAAGATGCCGAAGGTGACCGCGGTGACGACGAGCAGCAGGATCACCGCCGCGATCGTCCGGCGGATGATGTACGAGATCACGAGGACCGGCGCCGGCGCCCGCGGGTGTGCTCACCCGCGGGCGCCAATGCCTTCACCTGCCTTCCGGGGCTACTTCTTTTCCTTGGCACCGATGTTGAGGTAGTCGTACTGACCGCTGAAGGCCGAGGACGACACCAGGTTGGTGGCGTACGGCGAGCGGTACAGCAGGACCTTGAAGTAGGTCAGGGGCACGATGGCGGCCTGCTCCATGACCTTCTTGTCGACCTCGGTGTAGGCGGCGGTGCGGGCAGCCTCGTCCGTGTTGCCGATCGCGTCGTCCAGCAGCTTGTTCACCGCGGGGTCGTCCAGCTCGGACAGGTTGGTGTTGCCGGACTGGCCGATGGCCTTGCCGTGCACGATCTGCTGCAGGAAGCCGTAGCCCGTGGGCCAGTCGGAACCCCACTGCATCATGATGAGGCCGATGTCGTTCTTCTTGTTGAACGCCGGCACACCCGCGTAGTCGGAGAAGTACTTGCCCGACGGGTACTGCTTGATGTCGGCCTGGATGCCGACCTTCTTCAGCGCCTCGACGACCGCGGTGGCCGCGTCGACCTCGCCCTGACGGTCGGTGCGGGCGGAGATGGAGGTCTTGAAGCCGCCCTCCTTGCCGCAGGCCTTCAGGCTCTCCTTGGCCTTGGTGACGTCACCCTTGTTGCCGGGGGTGGCGTACATGTCGGCCTTCTCGTAGCCCGTGACGTCCGGGGGCAGCACCGTGGAGGCGATGTCACCGCGGATCGGGCCACCCATGGCGGTCTGCACGGCGACCTTGTCGATCGCGTACTCGACGGCCTTGCGGCAGTCGATGTTGTCGAACGGCGCGACCTTGGTGTTGATCGCCGTGTAGACGAGACGGCCGCCTGACGCGTTGTCCGTGTTGGCCTTCAGGTCCTTCTTCCCGAGGACCTTGGCCTGGGTCTGGGCGTCGACACCGGTGCCCTGGATGTCGATCATGGTGTCGCCGGCCATGACGTCATTGTCGATGGTGGCCTTGTTGACCTTCAGGTTCACCACGATCTTGTCCGGGTACTGCTTGCGCAGCGGGTCCGTCTTGGCGTCCCACTCCGTGTTGCGGACGAGGACGATCTGCTTGCCCTCGTCGTACTTCTGGAACTTGTACGAGCCGGTGGAGACGACCTTCTTGGTGTAGTCGACGCCGGTGTCCTTGGCCTTCGGCACCGGAGCCGTCTGCGGCATGCTCGCCAGGTAGTCGAACTCGGAGAACGCCTTGTTGAGCTTGAAGACGATCGTGTAGTCGTCCGGGGTCTCTATGGAGGAGATGCCCTTGTCGCTCTTGTCGGCGTAGGGACCCTTGTACTTCTTCGGGTCGTTCAGCATCTGCTGGAAGTAGTTCGGGCCCAGCGAGAGCACGTCACGCGCGAAGTTCGAGCGCTCCACGGCGTACTTGACGTCCTTGGAGGTGACCTCGGTGCCGTCCTCGTACTTGACACCCTTGCGGATCTTGTACGTCCAGGTCTTGCCGCCGTCGCTGGGGGTACCCGCGCTCTCGGCGAGGTCGGGGACCAGCTCGTTGCCCTTCTCGCCCGGGCCGGGCTTGAAGGTCATCAGCGGACGCGCGTAGAGGCGGCTGAAGTTGAAGCCGTACGCGTAGTACATGTTGCCCGGGTCGAGGGACTCGGGGGCGTCGGTGCTCGCGTAGGTGACCGTTCCGCCCTTGTGGGTGGACTCGTTGACGACGCCCGTGGTCGCGGCGTTGGCGCCGGCGCCCTTGGGGGTGTCCTCCGTGCCGTCTTCCGCCTTGCTGCAGGCGGACAGAAGCAGGCCGGCGCTGCTCACAACCGCGACAGCGGCCATTGCTGACCTTCGCATGATGGTCGGTTTCTCCTTCGTAGTTGGACAGTTGTGTGGGACTTCGGGCCACAACCGGGCCGCGGTCGCAGACGTCAGCGGCTGCGGGGGTCGAGGGCGTCCCGGAGGCCGTCACCGAGGAGGTTGAAGGCCAGCACCGTGATGAAGATCGCGAGGCCGGGAACGATCATGTACTGCGGGTCGACCTCGAAGAAGTCGACCGCCTGGTTGAGCATGCCGCCCCAGGAGGCCTGCGGCGGCTGGATCCCGACGCCGAGGAAGCTGAGCGACGCCTCGAAGATGATGTTGGTCGGGATGAGCAGCGTCGAGTAGACGATGATCGGCGCGACGAGGTTGGGCAGCAGCTCCTTGAACAGGACGTACGGGCCGCCGGCGCCCATCCCCCGCGAGGCGTCGATGAACTCACGCTCCCGCAGCGCCAGGGTCTGGCCGCGCACGATGCGTCCCATGTAGGGCCAGTTGAAGAAGCCGATCACGAAGATCAGCACCGAGATGTGCAGGGGCAGTCCTTCGAGACCGAAGGCGCCGCCCTGCAGCGTCGCGGAGATGGCGATCGCGAAAAGCAGCAGCGGGAACGCCAGGAAGGTGTCCATCAGCCGGCTGACGACGGTGTCGACCCGGCCGCCGTAGTAGCCGGCGACCAGACCCAGCACCACGCCGATGGCGTTGGACAGGATCGTCGCGCCGAAGGCCACCACCAGGGAGACCCAGGAGCCCTCCAGGATGCGGGCGAGGATGTCGCGGCCGAACTTCGGCTCGACACCGAGCGGGTGGTCCCAGCTCATCCCGCCGAAGTCGCCCTTGGGGAGGGAGGTGTTGGGGTCGATCAGGTCCTGGTTGAACGCGTTGGGGTCCAGCCCCAGCATCGACTGCAGCGGCCGGGAGAGGGCCGCGATCAGGATCAGCAGGACGACGATGAGACCGCCGGCGACGGCCACCTTGTCGCGCTTGAAGCGGGTCCAGGCGATCTGGCCGAGCGAACGGCCCTCGATCTTCTTGGCCTCGACACCTTCCAGCACGGCTTCGGGCTGCGCCTCGGCCTGCGATCCGGTCGTCTCAATGGGTGCGGTCATCGTCCCTCGTGCTTGCCCGTGCCGGTGGTTGCCGACTGTGCCTGGCGGCCGCCCGGGTCTGCGGTGCGGTCCGTCACCACTGCTGTCTCGCCTGCTCTGTGACTACTGCTGAGTACGAGGGAGGGGCACGGCGGAGAACTCCACCGTATGAACAGCGCGTTCGCCGCATCCCCCCATCGCTCTGGGGGAGTCTTCAACGGCCGCGCGATCAGGCACCAGACCCGACGGCGAAAGTATGCGCAACCGTGATGTGGCCAGCGCGGTTCCGCTATCCGGACGTGACGCTCTGTTGAGCGGTCGAGGCGGGGGGAACGCCGACGGGGCGGCTCAGTACCGGCTCGGATACCCGTAGCCGCCCGCCGCCGGGGCCTGCGCCCGGGCGGCCGGGGCCGCGTGGGCCTCGCGGTCGTAGAACGGGCGGGCGCCGGCCCGCAGCCACATGGCGACCGGGTCGTACTCGTCGGACATCGCGACCGTGGAGACGGGCAGACCGTCCGGGACGGCGCCGATGGACTGCTGCATCATCGCGCGCACCGAGTCCACGGCCGACGGCGAGGTGTCGTACACGTCGAGGCCGATCGCCAGGTAGGGCGCACCGAGCGCCGGCTGCACCCAGGCGCGCCGCAGCGAGCGCACGGCGGGCGTGCGGTGCGCGTTCTGGGTCAGCAGGCCGTAGAACTGGGGGATGTCGATGGCCGGCTCGGACAGCCGGAGCGGGCCGGCGGGCTGCCGCTCCAGGCCGGTGGCGATCCGGCGCAGATCGAGCCAGGGGATGCCGACGCCGCCGCCCGGCGCGTGCGGGTTCAGCCAGAGGCCGTAGTGGTCGGGGTAGAGCGTGCGGGCCACGTCGAGGCCGTCGACCACCTCGTAACTGCGGTTCCAGCCACTGGCGGAGAGCTCCTGGGCGGAAGTCACACAGGGGGCGTAGTTGAACCCGTCGACCTCCATGTTCCCGTACTGGGCGTCCGGGGAGCCGCCCTGGCCGTGCCAGAGCAGCATCCAGATCTGGCCGGAGGACGGGGTGGCGAGGGCACGCAGCAGCGCCTCGTAGGCGTCGTAACGCCCGGGCGTCACCTGCCGCAGCATGTGCTCGACCTGCCCGGTGGCGATGCTGCCGCTCACGTTGGCCGTCCTTCGTGTTGGACCCTGGTTGTAGGAGACAGCTTAGGTGGTGTGCCGGTTGAGCCGGTCAGGGCTCGGGCGTTGCCGTACGTCGCGGGCCGCGGGTGTGTCGTGGCTGGTCGCGCCGCTCCCCGCACCGTTTCGGGGCGCGCTGGTCAGTACCCCTGTTGGTAGAAGGGCCGCACCTTCTCGCGGAGCCAGTCGCCCACCGGGTCCTGGGCGACGTCCAGGAAGACCATGTTGACCGGCCAGGGGACCGGGGCCCCGGCGAGGGCCCGGCCGAGGGCGGCCAGGGGCAGACCGCGGTCGGCCTCCCAGGAGGTCAGCTCGACGCCGATGAACATGACGGGGTCGGCGGTCTCGATGGCGGCGAGGCAGCGGCGGGCGGAGAGGACCACCCCGGTCGCGGCGAACTCCCCCGAGGCGGCCGCGAGGAAGTCCACGGGATCGTCCTGCCAGTCCGGCTCGAACAGCCGTACGCGGGCGCCGTTCGCCGAGCCGTCCAGCGGGGTCCGTCCGGCCCGGCACAGTTCGGCCACCGCGGGCGGCGGCAGCGGCATCCCCACGACGCCGTCCGGGTTGAGGGCGAGGCCGATCTGCGGGGGCAGGCCGCGCGCGAACTCGACGGCCGGGGCGATCGTGAACGACATGTGGTTCCCGACGACCTGGCGGAACTGCTCCTCGGACGTGAACACCGGCACGTACGCCTGGCCGTCGAACTCCATCGTGGGCAGGTCGAGCTGGCCGCTGCTCGGGCCGCCGCCCTCCGGGAGCGGCACCCAGACGAAGCTGCGGGCCAGCACCTCCACGATCCGCGCCCCGGGCTGGGGCACACCGAGTGACGCGGAGAGCACCTCCTCCAGCTCGTTGCCGGGCCACCCGCCGTGCCCGTGGGGATGCGCCTGTGCCGGAAAGTCCGCCGGGAAGTCCATCTGCTGCCTACCGCTTTGCTCCGTGATGCTGTTGTCCCTGCACCTTAATTGCTCCCGGGCCGCGGGCGCGCCCTTCGGGAGCCGCCTCCTATCCCGTGAAGTCGATCCGCTTCAGCACGTCCGCCGCCGCCCGGTCGATCAGCACCGCCGCCCCGCACCCCTGTGGCAGCCGTCCCTTCTCCACGGCCCGCAGCAGTCTGGTCATCGCACCGCGGTGCCGGGCGAACGCGTACCGCGACACGCCACGCCCCCGCTCCCGCTGCCCGTCCCGCGCCTCGTCCGCCGTCACGTCGAGCAGCAGCAGATGCAGCGTGCCGCCCCGCCGTCCGGCCTCCCGCGCCAGCCAGCTGCGCACCCACGCCTGCGCCCCGCAGTCGTGCACGACGACGCCCTCCCCCGAGCGGAGGGCGCGCCGCAGTCCCACGTAGTGCGCGAGGCGCACGAAGGGCCGGTAGACCGCGTACGGCAGGCGGCGGGCGAAGCGCGCGTCGAAGCGGTCGCGGGTGTCCTGGGAGTCGATCCGCACGCCCGGCACGCTCCGCCGCATCAGCGTGGACTTGCCGCTGCCGGGAAGCCCGGTCACCACCACCAGGTCGCGTGGTCCGAAGGACAGTCCGTGCGGGCTGCGCCCGGCACGCTCCCTGAGGTCGCGGACGACCGCCCTCGGGAACGGGCCGCACGCCTCACCGGCCGGTGCGACGGGCTGCTTGGGCATGGCGGTGATGCCCGAGGTCGTCGCGTACGCCGTGGTCCTGTTCACCGTGATCGTCCTCCCCAGGGGTATGGAGTCCCATCCCCACAGACTGTAAAGAGAAGGTAATGCCCGATCCCTCCTGGTTGAGTCCTCGTCCTGCCACAAGAGTGCTACGAACCGGTGTGTCCGCTCCCGCTCGCCGCCCTCACCAGTGAAGGTCCCCCTGCCGCGCCACGTCGATGCGTGCAATGATGTGCGCGCCAACTGCATACCGGCCGCTTGAATCCGCGCGGGAGAGCTCCCAGCAGTCTCGCTGGGGCGCCGAAGGAGCAAGTCCCTCCCTTGAATCTCTCAGGCCCAGTTACCGCGCGGGCGAGGCACATCTGAAAAGCGGGCCGCACCTCTCGACGGAGGACGGCTCCACCCAAGGTGCAAACCACGATCACCGGTACGTCACGATCACCGGTACGTACGGTCGCGGTGAACCTCTCAGGTTCCGATGACAGATGGGGAGGATCGTCCTCGCCTGTCATGCCCCGGGAGCAAACCGATGAGCAGTAGCCCCACCGCTGGATCGCGCCGTACCGCGCTCGATGCCCTGCATCGCTCGCTCGGTGCGACGATGACCGACTTCGCAGGCTGGGACATGCCCCTGCGTTACGGCTCCGAGCGTGACGAGCACCTCGCCGTCCGCACGAGGGCCGGTCTCTTCGACCTCTCCCACATGGGCGAGATCACCGTCTCGGGTCCGGGGGCCGCCGCGCTGCTCGATCACGCCCTGGTCGGTCACATCGGCGGCGTGAGGCCCGGCCGCGCCCGCTACACCATGATCTGCCGTGAGGACGGCGGCATTCTCGACGACCTGATCGTCTACCGGCTCGCGGACACGGAGTACCTCGTCGTCGCGAACGCCTCCAACGCCCAGGTGGTGCTGGACGCGCTCGTCGAGCGTGCCGCCGGGTTCGACGCCGAGGTGCGGGACGACCGGGACGCGTACGCGCTGCTCGCCGTCCAGGGCCCCGAGTCGCCCGGCATCCTGGCCGCCCTCACCGACGCCGACCTCGACGCTCTGAAGTACTACGCGGGCCTGCCGGGCACGGTCGCCGGGGTCCCGGCGCTGATCGCGCGCACCGGGTACACCGGCGAGGACGGCTTCGAGCTGTTCGTGAAGCCCGAGCACGCCGTCGAGCTGTGGCAGGCGCTGACCAAGGCCGGCGAGGGCGTCGGCCTGGTGCCCTGCGGGCTGTCCTGCCGGGACACGCTCCGCCTGGAGGCGGGCATGCCGCTGTACGGGCACGAGCTGTCCACCGGGCTGACGCCGTTCGACGCCGGGCTCGGCCGGGTCGTGAAGTTCGACAAGGAGGGCGACTTCGTCGGGCGCACGGCCCTGACGGCGGCCGCGGAGCGTGCCGCCTCGGCCCCGCCGCGCGTCCTCGTCGGGCTGGTCGCCGAGGGCCGCCGGGTGCCGCGTGCCGGGTACGCGGTCGTCGCGGACGGTCGGGTGATCGGCGAGGTCACCTCCGGCGCGCCCTCCCCGACGCTGGGCAGGCCCATCGCCATGGCGTACGTCGACGCCTCGCACGCCGCCCCGGGCACCGTCGGTGTGGGCGTGGACATCCGGGGCAGCCACGAGCCGTACGAGGTCGTGGCCCTGCCGTTCTACAAGCGGCGGAAGTGACACCTTCGTAGCCGTGCGGCCGTGGGCACGCTTCGGTGGCCGTTCAGCTGCGAGCATGCGTGCGCAGGCGTATGCGTGGTCGTATACGTAGTCGTCCGGAAGCGGCGTCGTGCGGACCTTGAGGTGACCCTGGGCACATCCGCGCTGTTCAACAGCGGTTTCAGCAGTCCCCCTTTCACACCACTCCCCCGCGTACAGGAGAATTCAGGCCATGAGCAACCCCCAGCAGCTGCGTTACAGCAAGGAGCACGAGTGGCTGTCGGTCGCCGAGGACGGCGTCTCGACGGTCGGCATCACGGAGTTCGCGGCGAACGCGCTCGGCGATGTCGTCTACGCCCAGCTCCCCGACGTGGGCTCCACGGTCGAAGCGGGCGAGACCTGCGGCGAACTGGAGTCCACGAAGTCGGTGAGCGACCTGTACTCGCCGGTCTCCGGTGAGATCACCGAGATCAACGAGGACGTCGTCAACGACCCGTCGCTGGTGAACACCGCCCCGTTCGAGGGTGGCTGGCTGTTCAAGGTACGGGTCGCGGGCGAGCCGGACGATCTGCTCTCCGCCGACGAGTACGCCGCCCACACCGCCGGCTGAGAGGACGAGGTCGCACGCATGTCGCTTCTGAACACGCCCCTGCACGAGCTGGACCCCGAGGTCGCCGCCGCCGTCGACGCGGAGCTGCACCGCCAGCAGTCCACCCTGGAGATGATCGCCTCCGAGAACTTCGCCCCCCTCGCGGTGATGGAGGCCCAGGGCACCGTCCTGACCAACAAGTACGCCGAGGGCTACCCGGGCCGCCGCTACTACGGCGGCTGCGAGCACGTCGACGTCACCGAGCAGATCGCGATCGACCGCCTCAAGGACCTGTTCGGCGCGGAGTACGCCAACGTCCAGCCGCACTCCGGCGCCTCCGCCAACCAGGCCGCCCTGTTCGCACTCGCCCAGCCCGGCGACACCATCCTCGGCCTGGACCTGGCCCACGGCGGCCACCTCACCCACGGCATGCGCCTGAACTTCTCCGGCAAGCAGTTCGACGTGGTGGCCTACCACGTGGACGACTCCGGTCTCGTCGACATGGACGAGGTCGAGCGGCTGGCCAAGGAGCACCGCCCGAAGGTGATCATCGCGGGGTGGTCGGCGTATCCGCGGCAGCTGGACTTCGCCGCGTTCCGCCGGATCGCCGACGAGACCGGCGCGTTGCTGTGGGTGGACATGGCGCACTTCGCGGGTCTGGTGGCCGCCGGGCTGCACCCCAACCCGGTCGAGTACGCCGACGTGGTCACCTCCACGACCCACAAGACACTCGGCGGCCCGCGCGGCGGCATCATCCTGGCCCGCAGCAAGGAGTTCGCCAAGAAGCTGAACTCCTCGGTCTTCCCCGGCTTCCAGGGCGGTCCGCTGGAGCACGTCATCGCGGCCAAGGCGGTGTCCTTCAAGGTCGCCGCGTCGGAGGA